>CAYLYR010000131.1:0-6811 GCA_964387835.1 uncultured Melioribacter sp. | reverse complement strand
TCGCAAATATGTTTATTTACCAACCATAAATGCAAATAGTTGCTTTATCTGTTTACCAAATGTATTGTTTGTATTTCTAAGATTTAACAATCACAAATAAGGCACAAAGGGTATAAGGTAGGAATAACAGAGAATGGGAGAATGAGAGTGTGAGAATATTAATAGAGTTAATTTATAATTTGGAATTGGTTTAATGAACGTTGTCTTTCTCTTTTATTGTGAGGAATGAAGCAATCTCCGGAATGAAAAACTTATGCTGACATTTCGGGAGAATGCTTTACTTCATTCGCAAAGACGAAAATATTCTTCAACATGCGGTGGTTCGCGATTACAGAATGATTGGACTTTCACTGAATTCTTCAAGCTGAGAGCTATTACACTCAATACTGCTTATGGAATTTCCTGTCTCACTTCTTTTCTTTGAAAATCGAACAAATTTGCTTATTTTAAAAGTCAATTTTTTTTAGGAAATTATTATGATCCGAAGTATGACGGGATACGGAAAATCCCGTAAAATTATATCGAAATATGAAGTTGAAGTCGAGGTAAAAAGTTTAAATAATCGCTATTCCGATTTGTCTCTTCGATTGCCTAAAGAGCTTTACAGCCGAGAATTCGAGCTGCGTAATCTTGTGAAAAAAGGAGTTAACAGAGGAAAAGTTTATCTGACAATTTCTCTTAAACTTATCGATTCGGGGGCGGATGTAAGCGCTTTTAACGAAGCCGGTTTGAAAACCACAATGAACCTTCTTAATAAAATTAAATCCATTTCAGGCGTCCGGGGTGAAATTTCAATCGACCATCTTTTAAGTTTGCATGAATTTTTTATGGACGATTTGGTTGAGCTTACCGACGATGAATATTCCGGCATTGAGACCGTCGTTTCCGAAGCGTTGGAAAAGATGAATGAAATGAGAGCCGCCGAAGGGAAAGAGCTTAAAAACGACATCCTTAACCGTCTAATGTTTATAGAGGAAAACGTAAACGAAATTGAAAAACTTTTAACTCCATCGGTTAAAGATTATTTCGAAAAATTAAAAGAGAGAGCCGAAGAACTGCTCGCCGATTTCTCAAAATACGATGATAGGTTAAGTGTTGAATTAGCTTTGTTGTCTGAAAAATATGATACTTCCGAAGAAATCGTAAGGTTGAAAAGTCATATAAAACAGTTTCGTGATATTTTATCGAACGGTAAGGAAATCGGAAAGAAGAGTAATTTCTTAGTTCAGGAAATGAACAGAGAAGCAAACACAATAAACAGTAAGTCGATTTCAACCGATATTTCATACAAAGCCTTGGCAATTAAAGAAGAGCTGGAAAAGATTCGCGAACAAATTCAAAACATAGAGTGATAATGAAAAAGGGGAAATTATTTGTCTTTTCCGCTCCGAGCGGAACCGGAAAAACAACAATTGTCAGATACTTATTGGAAATTCTTCCCAAGCTGAAATTTTCGGTCTCCGCAACTACAAGAAAAGCGCGAGCAAACGAGAAAAACGGCGTTGACTATTTTTTTATCTCGGAGGATGAGTTTAAGAAAAAAATTAAGAACAACGAGTTTATTGAATGGGGCGAGTTTTACGATTACTACTACGGCACGCTCAGAGAAGTAGTGGAAAAAGATTTGAACGAAGGGAAAAATATTCTTCTCGAGCTTGATGTTAAAGGAGCTTTGGAAATCAAGAAACAATATCCCGATGCCGTTACAATTTTTATTGCCCCGCCGAGCATGGAAGAGCTGCGGAACCGTTTGGCAAAACGAAATACGGAAACGGATGAGGACTTTAAGAAAAGAATTTTACGCGCCGAATTGGAATTAAGTTTTAAAGAAAAGTTTGATTATTTAGTAGTAAATGACGAACTTGAAAGAGCAAAAAAAGAAGCGAAAGAAATTATATTAAAAGAAATAGAGAGGTGATAAATGGGAATTCATCCGATTGATCAGGAAAAGTTAACAAGATACACAAATAACGTTTATGAAGCTGCCGTTGTTGCATCTAAGCGTGCAAGAATAATTAACGATGAAATTAAAATTGAATTCGAGCATGTTAAAAGCATATCCGCAGAATTTGATGACGAATTTGAAGATAGAGGAAATCCGGAGTTGTTGAAGTTTTCTCTTGAAATGGAGAAAAAGGAGAAGCCTCATATTCGTGCGTTAAATGAGCTTATTAACGGCGAAATTAAATTCAGATACATAACCGACGCATTTTAAAACAACGCTCCGTGATTTTTTACGGGGCGAAAGTTTTTTATCAAATGGCTGATGAAATTACCAAACTTGTAATCAATTCTCTTGAAAATCAAAAAGAGATTTTCGGTGACTTATTATATCAATCTCTGCAGGTAAACGTGAAAAAAAAATCAAGCGGCAATAAAGTTGAGATGACTGAAGAAACTTCCGCACAGGGCAAAATCCAAATTCCCGTAGGAGAATTTGAAAACTCAACAAGCTTGGACGAACTAAATAATCAAATCAAAGATTGCCGTCTTTGCCCTTTGGGAGAAACGCGAACCAAATTTGTTTTCGGCGCCGGTAATCCTAATGCCGATATTATGCTTATTGGCGAAGCGCCGGGCGCCGAAGAGGATAAAGCAGGAGTTCCGTTTGTCGGGCGTGCCGGGAAATTATTAAACGATATTTTAAAAGCAATCAATTTAAGCAGGGATGAAATTTATATCGCAAATATTTTAAAATGCCGTCCCCCGAAAAATCGCGATCCGAAACCGGAAGAACGTGATTTGTGCATGCCTTATTTATTGAAACAAATCGATTTAATAAAACCTAAAATGATTTTGTGCCTCGGGCGTATTGCGGCAAATACTTTGCTCGGAACAAACGAATCGTTAACCAAGCTCCGTGAGCGTGTTCACGAATTTCACGGCGTTACGATGATGGCTACTTTTCATCCGGCGGCGCTGTTACGAAACCCTAATTGGAAACGCCCTGTTTGGGAAGATGTACAGAAATTTAGAAAAATGTACGATGAGAAATTAAAAGCCGAAAACGACAATGGATAGAAAAGACTATAATGCCATATTAAAAGCAAGAAAAGAAAAGGAAACTCTCGAGAAATTACGCAAACGGGAAATGCCCAATGCAATTGATGCCGAAAAAGAAGTGCTCGGCGCAATGCTTCTTGAACCCGATGCAATTTCAAAAGCGTTTGAAGTTTTAAAACCGGAAAATTTTTATGACGAGAAGCATCAGAAAATTTTTGAAGGAATGATGCATCTCTTTGATGAGAATCAGCCTATAAACGTTGTTACGCTTTTTCAAGAACTCGATAAAATGGAAGTTATTGATGAAATAGGCGGACCGATTTACCTCAATGAAATCACGCAGGATATTACTTCCGCAATTAATGTTTCTTACAATGCGAGAATCGTCCTTGAGAAATGGATTCTTCGTAAGATAATAAAAAGTTCAATCGAAATGGCGGAGAACGCTTTTATTTCCAACAAGGATGTTTTCGATATTCTCGATGAAACCGAAAAAACAATTTTTGCAATTGCCGAAGAAGGATTAAAAGAATCGTACGTCGGAATGGATAAAGCGGTACCTGAAACGCTCGATTATATTGAAGCGATTCACCATAAAGATTTATCATCCTTTGCGGTTCCCACAGGTTTTTACGAATTGGATAACATGCTCGGCGGTTTTCAGAAATCGGATTTAATAATTATTGCAGCCCGTCCTTCAATGGGAAAAACAGCCCTTGCCCTTTCAATTGCACGAAATGCCGCCGTTGAAAAAGGAAAACCGATTGCTTTTTTCAGTCTTGAAATGTCAACAATTCAGTTGGTTACAAGATTAATTTCCGCTGAATCGAGAATTAATGCTCACAGCATCCGAACAGGGAAATTCCGCGCCGAAGAGGGACAGAAGATTAGCAAAACCGTTCACAAATTACAGAAAGCCCCTATTTATATTGACGATATGCCAGGGCAGAATGTAATGGCAATCCGCGCAAAAGCCCGCAGGATGAAGGTAGAGCATGGTATTGAAATGATTGTAATAGATTATCTGCAGCTAATGACTTCCTCCTCCAAGATGGAAAGTAGAGAGCGGGAAATATCCTCAATTTCGATGTCCCTTAAAGCTCTTGCAAAAGAACTTAATATTCCCGTAGTAGCTCTCGCTCAGTTAAATCGTTCTGTTGAGCAGCGCCACGACAAACGCCCGATGTTATCCGACTTACGTGAATCCGGCTCCATTGAGCAGGATGCCGATGTTGTACTTTTCCTTTATCGTCCCGAAGTTTACGGAATAACGGATACCCGTGAGGGTGATTCAACGGAAGGTTATGCGGAAATCGTTATCGGTAAACAGCGTAACGGGCCTGTAGGTATTGTTCCTATCCAATTCATTAAAGAATATGCGCGTTTTGAAAATCGTTCACTGGAGTATAAAGATGTTCCCCCAAAGATTGAAGGAAATAACGAAGAAGGTAAAAATATACCTTTTTAACATCGGATTCTTTTTACTCTTCTTTTCCATTCAGCTTTCTGCGCAAACCTTTTACAGGGAAAGCGACAGTTTAATCTGCATCAACAAATTTCATTTTGCAGAAACGGATTCCCTTTCGCGATTGCCAATCAACATGGTTTTTCTTAAAGTGGCGGAATCATTTATCGGAACGCCTTATGCGGCTCACACGATTGAAACTCCCGACGCGGAAATTGTAAAAGTTCACTTGTCGGGACTTGACTGCTACACTTTCATTGAATCTTCACTTGCTATTTCACGATTAATAAAAGAGAAAAATTACAGCTTTTCCAATTACTTAAAGGAAATTGAATCCATTCGTTATCGAAGCGGAAAACTTTCCGGTTGGACTTCACGCCTTCACTATTTTTCAGATTGGATTTACGACCTTTCACAGAGAGGTATTGTAAAAAACATAACAAAAGATTTAGGCGGTATTCCGTACGTAAAGAAAATTAATTTTATGAGCGCCAACTTTAAGGCTTATCCCAAACTAAAAAATAATCCTGCATTTACGGATTCAATTAAAAAAATTGAGTCGGTAATTAATAAGAGAAAATATTATTTTATTCCTCAAGATTCCATTGCAAATATTGAAGGCAAAATATTTTCGGGAGATATTTTGGGCATTACGACAAATATTCCCGGGCTTGATATTTCACATACTGCAATTGCGGTAAGACTTGACGACAGAAGAGTACATATTCTTCACGCGCCGAATGTAGGTAAGAAAGTTCAAATCTCATCTCTTCCGTTATCGGAATATATTAAATCGCATAAACATCAAACCGGAATAATGGTTGTTCGCATTTCGCCCGCACACGTAAAATAAAAAAGCTGCTCTTCCGAACAGCTTAGTTGAAAATCATTTTACGAGCGGGAGTTCAAAGTCCGGAACCGGGTCTTTAAAATCCTTAAGCATCGGTTCGGAAAGGAGGAAATCGACTTCACCTTCCAAATTCTGCAGACTTGTAAGTCCTTCGATTTTCTTTCTTACTTTTCCGTTTTTATCAAGGAAAAACGTAGTGGGAATTGCTCTCACTGTTCCGAAAGCCTGCGGCGTTTGAAGCGTTCCCCAAACTATCGGATAATTAATACCCATTTTTTCCATGAATGGAATAACGTCCTCCGCTGTTTTACCTCCGCGCGTTACTCTATCGAGCGAAACACCGATTATTTCAAAATTTTTATCTTTGTATTCTTTTTTCAGCTCAATCAAATCGGGAATTCCTTTACGGCAAGGGGGACACCATGTCGCCCAAAAATCGATTAATACAACTTTCCCGCGATAATCGGAAAGTTTGAGCATTTTACCGTTTTCAACTTTATAATGCGGCGGGTAGGGTCCGTGGGAGGGAGTTCCGTCACTATTGTTCAGAATAATAAATAATCCTACAATAATAACAAACGCCGCAGTATAAACTCTGCTTCTTTGTTTCTTGTTAAGTCCCGTGTAGCCTTTTTTCCTCGGTTCGGCTTGTTCGTTTTTATTTTTATTCCTATTTTTTTTCGACATCTTTTCTCCTAACTATTTTCAAGCATTTTATTTAAATCCTCAACAAATTTAACTATATCGTCATCGTTGAAACCTTTCTCCTTTGCGGCTGATTCCAAACTGCCCCAAATCGGTTCTCCGCACCGCAAACAGCGGATTCCCTGCTCCATCAAGTATGTTACGGAATCGGGAAGTAAATCAACCAAATCTTCAATTTCAATATCTTTCGTTATTTTACTCATCGGTTTTCTCCTTAACTTTTTTCTTTGAGGGAATTGCGAAAATCAATCCGACAACGCCGCCGTAAATCATCGAGTAATAAGGGTTACTCTGAATTAAACAATTCCCGTTATTGCACCCTATAAAATAGTAATAGGCATAACCTAATACAATGCCTACGGCAACCGGCAAAACTCTTTTTAATAAAAAATCTTTATTCATGATGTTTCCATATATTCAAAAAAATTGAACTTTAATAATAACCGACTTTAATGTAAATTCAAACTAATTAGATAATACGAAATGAAAAAAGTTTCAATAAATTCCAATTTAACAGAACATATATTCTTCTCAAATTAATCGGGACGCTATCGTTTCGTTCTTCGTTTTATATGCCGAATAACTTTGCGCAGCGCTAAGCAAAATGATATGATGCAAAAGTAAAAGTGTGCTCAAAGATTAAAGATAAAAGTAAAAAGATAAAAGTAAAAATAATCTCGTCATTGTGAGGAGCGCAGCGACGAAGCAATCTCCAATATGAAAACCTAAGCTGAATACACCGGAGATTGCTTCAGCCCCGATTTGTTATCGGGGCTTCGCAATGACAG
>CAYLYR010000130.1:0-6813 GCA_964387835.1 uncultured Melioribacter sp. | reverse complement strand
AAACATCATATATCTTCAATTGTACAGACAAGGCATGCCTTGTCCCAACAGAAGGGATTGAATATTCGATTGTGGTTGTTGGATTTCCGCCGGAGCTTTTGGAGAACGGATTGGGAAAATTTTGTTTGAGCTTAAAATCTTTTATCAAATCTGAATTTTCACTTACTTCCGTTAATCCGCTATAAAAAACGTTTATCTCCGAGGCTTGTAAAACAAACTCCATGCCTGAGTTATCGAGAAAATCTATGGTGCCATCAGTTCTATTCCACGCCGAGTTGTTTTCATCCCAAGTTTCATGATATGCAAAATTCATATTTCCATTTTCATCATACTGATAAATTACTCTTTCAACATTTAACCAGTTTGAATAAGCCCATCTTTGCAAAACCCATGAAGTTTTTTGATTATTTTCATCAAATGTTGTTGTGATTTTTCTGTTATTATTCCACGAATTTGAATACCACGTCTTTTCAAGAAATTCTATTTCATTTCCATTAGCATCGTAAGTATATATTATTAGACCGCTATTAAACCACGTATTTTCCGGAGTAAGCCAAATTTTAGTAAATGTTGAATCAACCAAGTTATCACTATTGTAAATATATTCTTCTCTGGAATTTGCTGTCCAAACAGTGTCTTCCCATTGCTTGTAAGTTGTAGAAAATAGTTCGCCTGCATTGCTGTAATCAAAAGTTAACAACATGAAATATTCCCAGTCATCATTTCTCCATATTTTATGAACTATAGAATCCCGTTTACTGCCAATGTAAGAATAGTTAGACAAAAAGTTGTTCTGCCAATATCCTCCGGCATTCCAATACTGTGTAAATGACGATAATATGTTTCCATCGGCATTGTACGTGGAAATCCTTCTTGACAGTTTACGCCATTCATTACCGCTGTAATAGCCCGATGAATCTAAAATTTGATTTTGATTCTCGTCATATTTATAGATATGAACATTTAAATTTCCATAAAGGGCATATATGCTATCAACCTGATAACTATTATCAAACTGAACCGAAGAATGATTAAGAAAATTATTATGGATATAACTTTTAGGTTGAGCAAAAAACGAAAGCGCCGTAAAGAGAAGAAGTAAAGTAATGTTTTTCATTGCATCTCCACTATATGATATACTATGAAACTCAATATATTCATTTTATTTTTCCCTCATAAATAAATATTCACGTTTGTGAAGTATATCACACATGAAAAACGAAACAGAGAAAGAGGAAACGGAGTTATCTTTTCCGTTTCCTCTAATTAAGTTTACAAATATTTGTTCGTCTTTTGGTTACTCTTTTAAATTTAAGATAATGTAGAGCTTAACCGCTTCCATAGTCATTTGATACTATTTCATCAAAATCATCTTCTTTGTGGCAACAAAATTACCGACGCGTAATGTGTAAAAATAAACTCCGCTCGGTAAATTGCGCGCATTGAATTTTACGGAATAATTTCCGGGCGATTGTTTTCCGTTTACAAGCGTGGTAATTTCTCGCCCCAGTACGTCGTAAATTTTTAATTGTACGTTCTGTTGGGTCGAAAAATTATTCGCCCGCACACTCGGTATTGAATATTCGATTGTGGTTGTTGGATTTCCGCCGGAGCTTTTGGAGAATGGATTGGGATAGTTTTGCGATAATGAAAATTCTGTTGGTATTTCGGTTGAATTTACACCCAAAACTCCGATTGTTCCAAATAATGCAAAGTTGGATTGCGGGGCGC
Organism: uncultured Melioribacter sp.; assembly: GCA_964387835.1. GTDB lineage: Bacteria > Bacteroidota > Ignavibacteria > Ignavibacteriales > Melioribacteraceae > WGAL01. Next base: position 5,082 of record CAYLYR010000130.1, on the reverse strand, counting down.
CGTTCATGGTAGTGAAGTTTCCACCGACGTAAATATTATTCTTTTTCATTGCAATAATATTTACTCCATTATTTGCGTTTGGGTCCCATGCTGCATCAACATCGCCCGTTTCGTTACTAAGTTTAGCCAAATAATTTCTTGTCTCGCCGCCTATTGTTGTAAAACCTCCGCCTACATAAAGGTCGGTTCCAATTATTGCAATAGAAGTTACTTCGCTGCTTGCGTTCGGGTCCCACGATGCATATGCCGCGCCGGTGGCGCTATTTAATTTAGCAATGTGTGCTCTTTGTAAGCCTCCGATTGAATAAAAACCACCGCCGACATAAATATCGTTATTATCATCAACGGCAATTGTATTCACATAATAACCGGCATTAGGGTCCCAGTCGGCATTCAGAGTTCCGTCGGTAATATTTATTTTTGCAACTCTGTTTCTTGTAACTTCGCCTATTTTTGTGAAATACCCGCCGATGTACATATCCGTTCCGGAGAGAGCAATTGTATTTACTGCATTATCCGCATCAGGATTCCACGCCGCGTCAACTGTTCCGGTTGTTTTGTCTAACTTTGCAATTCTACCGATATTTTCTCCTCCGATTGAAGTAAAAAATCCGGCGGCGAATAAGTTCGATTCATCGGCGGATAAAACGTTCACAGCATTATTAGCGCCCGGATTCCAATCAAGATCATTTGCGCCCGTTGCATTATCTAACTTCGCTAAATATTTTCTCTGCAGTCCGTTTATACTTGTAAATGCTCCGCCTACAAAAACATCATCTCCGCTTAACAGAATTGTTCTAACTTCCTCATTCGGAGTCGGGTCCCAAGTTTCGTCTAAATGTCCGTCTCGATTCTTTAATCTTGCCAAAAAATCCTTTTTCTTTCCGCCCATTATTGTAAAGTTACCGCCGACATAAATATCGTTACCATAAGAAGCAACGGAAAGAACATTATCGCTGGCGCTTGCATCCCAAGAGGAGTTCACAGAGCCGTCGGAATCATACACTAACGCAATTTTATCCCTTTCCACTCCGTTTACCGATGTGAAGTAACCGCCAAGTACTACGTAATCGCCGCTTGTTGCCAAAGAGGAAACGATATTGTTTAGAACCGGATTCCACGTTGAGGCTAATCCGGTTGTGATATCCAGCTTTGCAGCATAATTTCTCGAAGCTCCGCCTATATAAGAAAAAGCGCCGCCGGCATAAATGTTTCCGTTGCTTATTGCGATTGACATAATATCTCCGTTTGCATTCGGATTCCAAGTCGAATCTACGGCGCCGTCGAATCGGGAAATTCTCGCTAATTTTCCTAAATTATATCCGCCCATGTTTGTGAAACTTCCGGCAAAATAGATGAAGTTACCGTCAATTGCCATGGAATAAACAACTCCGTTCGCGCCCGTAGGGTTCCACGAATCGGCATTTCCGTCGCTATTATTTAATCGTGCAATATAATATCTTGTTTCTCCCCCAATCGAAAAGAAATTTCCACTGGCATAAATATAGTTACCGTCAACAATTATCGACAAAACATCGGAGCCTGCATTAGGGTCCCAATCGGGTTCGGCTGCTCCGGTTGTTCCGTATAACTTTGCAATATGATTTCTATTTCTGCCTCCTATGTTATCAAAGCTTCCGCCGACGTAAACCATACCTTCATGCAATGCAATAGCCGTAACAATACTATTTGCGTTCGGGTCGAAATTTTCATCAACCGAACCGTCGGGATTGATATGAGCAATATTGTTTCTAACGTATGAACCGACTTTCGTAAAATATCCGCCAATATACCAACCTCCCGTTTCGTCTGAAGTTACGACATAAATTGTTCCGTTAACTTTCGGGAAACTTAAATCGGGAGTAGAAGTATAGGACGTTAGTTTTACGCCGTAACCAGTACTTGGACCCACAAAAGAAAAATCACCTCCGATATAAGTGTAGAACTCATCAACGGCAATAGCTTTCACAGTTCCGTTAGCGCTCCACATATCCTGATTGGGAAGGGTAGTTTGTCCGAAAACAACAGATGAAAAAATAATCAAAAATAAAAGATGTAATAAATTTTTCATAACGACTCTCATTTAGTTAATGAATACAATGAATTTATTTAAAAAATATTTTTGAAAAACAGATTATTTTTTTCCTTCAAAGATTGAATATAAAAATAATTATAAAAAAGGTGAATCTTAAAATCGGCTTTACCGGCAAGATAATATTTTGACGCGCTACATACAATGATAAGGGTCAAAAAGAGATTCAGGTCAAAGGTTAAAAGATTTTTTACACAAAGCTTATTTTATTGTTTTTCCTTTTATTCCGACTGCGAAGAGAGTCGAATCCGAATAGTACCGAATGGAATTCGGGGATGGAGAATTTTCTTAGAAACGGTGAGATAATTAAAAACTTAAAGGGAATTTTGTCTATAAATTTATAAGATTAAACATAAAACGGTAAGTCTTCTTGTTCCGATATTTTGTTTTTTCTTGAATTACTTATTTCCAAATTAATCATATCATCAAACGAAAAAGGGACAATATTTACTTCATCATTAGTAAACCCTATAAAATGTGTTGGGTGTGCCGTCCAACTTCCCGAATTAAAATATAGCATGTTTTTTTCGACTGAAAAATCCGGATGATGTGTATGACCGCAGCAGACAATATCGGCATGTTTATGTTTGCCGTAAATTAAGGAACGTTCTTTAACAATTTGAGCATTGCGTAAAAAAGCCTTTGTATTCTTTTTTAAAAATTTACTAATCCTATTTTTTTTTGGGTCAACTAAAATAGAAAACTTATAAATTCTATCGGCTAATTCGGAAATTACGGGATGTTTACTCGTATAAACATCAAAAATATCACCGTGTAGGACTAAAATCTTTTTTTTATTCCATTCAAACATATATTCGTTATAAACTTCTATTCCTAACAATTGTGTTAGTAAATCGGAATAGCCATCATGATTTCCTCTTATCCAGATAACTTCTTTCTTCTTTTCACTGTTCGTAAGTTTTCTAAGAAGACTTAAAACTTTCCAGTGATTTTTATCCAGGCGTTTCATATTTATTGAATCGAAAACATCTCCGTTTATTATTAGTCTGTCAAATGAAATATTTTTTAAGAAAGACATTAATAAATCTGTTTGAGTTAGTTTACTCCCGAGATGTATATCGCTGATAATAATATTGCTAAAATGCGTAGCAGGATTCTTATAAAACCGTTCAAACTTTGGGAAGTAATTATCAATAATGTTACCGAAACTAAAAGATGAATTTTCTTCGGTTTCAAGAAAACCGGATTCATATACTTCATCAAATTTCTTAAGTATATTCATGTAAATATTTTCCTTATAAATTAGATTGATTGTAAAATGGAATCTCTCCCGATTTTAATTTTGTTCTCCCGCCATTTAACTTTATAGCTAAAAAACGGTACAAACCAAATTACTGCAATTATAAAATCTTTGAATGGAACCGAAAAAACATTGTGCCATACAAAATTACTATTCAGTATTTTCATAATATAGATTTCGTAGAACATTTTTAACATTATTACAATGAAGAAAAAAGCAATGGATTCTACGGTTCGTAAATGTAACACTAACATTAAGGCTATAAGGATAGGATTTGAGAACCATTCTAAAAAATAATTTTTCAGACTGATATTTCTTCTGATTTTAGCCCATCTGGTATGCCTGTTTAGGAATGTTTTGAGCGGCATTTCTTTGTTAATGTTTTCCACTATTGTTAAAGAAGTTTTTACTTTGTAGCCAAGAGCTTCAACTTTTTGTCCAAGCATAAAATCTTCTGCAAGATAATTTGCAACCGAAACAAAACCGCCTATTTTCTGTAGAACTTTATTCGGCATAAGGATAGATTTACCAATTACTATTGAAATATTTGAAAACTTTTCGGCAACAAAAACATTAGGTGCGACAAAAGTATTCAGATAAAAGTTCTCCCAAACCGAAACAGCATTTTCTGCTCCGATACCCTTTATAGTGGAAGTAACAAGTCCGATGTTTTCTTCATCAAATTCTCTTATCATTTTCTTTAGAAAATCTTTTTTTACTTTTGTGTTGCTATCATTAATCAAAATATATTTCCCTTGGGCTACTTGGTAAATATTATGCATATTGTTCACTTTGGGATTTAGCCCGATCTTATTATTGTTAATAACAAGTGTACACTTTTGTAAAGGGTATTCCGCTTTTAATTTATTTATAATTTCAACGGAAGGGTCCGTAATTTCTTCAACTCCGCAAATAATTTCATAATTCGGGTAGTCTAAAATGAAAAATGAACGAAGATTATCTTCTAACTCATCATCTATTCCTTTGAGCGGTTTAAGTATGGAAACGGTCGGATAATAGGGAATTGTCGTATCTGTGTTATTTTCTAACTCTTTAGAGTTTCCTTTTTTTAGTTTAGCCGATATAACAGAGACGGAAGTAACTAAATGCAATAAAGAAATAATGATTGAAATTGATAAAAACAAAGCAATAATTGTATCCATTTTATTCTCATATAGTTTATTAAACAATAACCTATTAATAAAATAAAAAACAATTATTACGTTTTTGTTAAGTCTATGTTATTTTCTAAACAAAGTTCCGCTCTATCGGAATGGGCTTGAACGGTCACGGCTATGAGCAGTGGCGGATTTATAACCAGTTACTTTAATATTTGCACTAATGTTTGCTTTATTCATATCACTTTGATTATTAGTACTCAACCGCCATTGCTTATAGCCAATGTTGGCGTGTCGTTATTCTAATTTATCTGGGTTTTTTCCTAATTTTTTATTTTCCGATTTTACTCTTCTTTCAAGTTTCTTAACATCTTCTTCCGGTGGTAATTCTTCTGGTTTTATTCCACGTTGAAGCAGGATTTTTCTAACGGAACGATTATTAGTAATATGTTCAGCCGATATTTGCCTTTCTGTTCTTAAATTTTTTTCTTTTGTATTAAAAACAGTGATTTCGTTGGCAAAATCTTTTGCTTTTATTGTAATTGTTGGCAAAAAATCAGCCAAAGATCTTCCTTTTGGCACACCAAGTTTGTTTTTCATTTGTTGTGTAG
>CAYLYR010000129.1:0-6870 GCA_964387835.1 uncultured Melioribacter sp. | reverse complement strand
GTTATTTTTTATGTAGCATAAAGTGGCTAATTTCATTTGCTATACTACCACGCAATTGTTTTCATTGGGATTAAATAATTTGTTACGTAATCTTTTACTCCTTCTTCGAGAGAATAAATTTCTTTATCGTAACCGGCTTTTCTCAATTTGGAAATATCAGCTTCTGTAAAATATTGATACTTGGACTTCAATGTTTCCGGCATTTCAATATATTCAATATTCGGTTCTTTCCCCATTGCTGCAAAAACAGCGTTTACCAAGTCATTCCAAGTACGCGCTTTTCCTGTCCCCAAATTGTATAGACCGTTAATGTCGTGATTATCCATAAAATAAAGCGCCATTTGAACTGCATCTTTTACATAGATAAAATCCCGTTTCTGTTCACCGTCGGAATATTCCTTTTTATAAGATTTGAAGAGTTTTACTTTCCCGCATTCCGAAATCTGTTCAAAGGCTTTATTTACAACGCTTCGCATATCCATTTTATGATATTCGTTCGGACCGTAAACATTAAAGAATTTCAATCCGGCAACTTTTTTAAGTAGATTCTCCTTTTTCAACCATAAATCGAAAAGTTGTTTTGAATAACCGTACATGTTCAACGGACGTAATTTTTCAATCTTATCTTCATTGTCATCGTAGCCTAAAGATCCGTCGCCGTAAGTTGCCGCGGAAGATGCGTAAATAAATCTTGCTCCTCTCGGAAACCCGTAACGAACAAGCTCGGTAGAAAACTTGAAATTATTGTACATCAAGAAATTAGAATCTTTTTCCGTTGTTGAAGAACAAGCGCCGAAATGAAAAATTGTATCCACTTCAAAGGGAAGGCGTTCCTCCTTAATTAAAGTCAAAAATTCATCTTTGTCAAAATAATCCTCGTAAGCAAGCCCGACAAGGTTCTTCCATTTCTCATCTTCGCCGAGGCTATCTACTATGATAATATCTTTTCTGCCGAGTTTATTCAGCTCGCTTACTAAAACGCTTCCTATAAATCCTGCTCCGCCTGTTACGATAATCATTATTAACTCCTAATTTTATTTCCAATTCAAATTTAATATTTTTATAAATTAATTTTTAATATAAAAAAATGTGAGTAAAGCTATGCTGAATAGATTAAAAAAAATATTGGATGAGCGAATATTGGTTCTCGACGGAGCAATGGGAACCATGATTCAACGTTATTTGCTTGAAGAAGAAGATTACAGAGGGAAAAAATTTGCCGACCATCCCGTTCCGATAAAAGGGGATAATGATGTTTTAAGCTTAACACAACCGAAAATAATAGGCGATATTCATCGAGAATATTTAAAAGCCGGCGCCGATATTATCGAAACAAACACATTTAACGGGACTTTCATTTCACAAGCGGATTATAAACTTGAGGAGTTTGTTTACGAAATTAATTTTCAGTCGGCAAGAATAGCGAAAGAAGCTGCCGAGGAATTCACTAACTTAAATCCCGATAAGCCTCGTTTTGTTGCAGGCTCGATGGGACCAACCAATAAAACTTTATCAATGTCTCCGAAAATCAGCGACCCGGGCTACCGTGAGTTTTATTATGATGATTTTGTCAAAGCCTATAAGGAGCAGGCAAAAGGTTTAATCGACGGCGGCGCGGATATTTTGCTGGTTGAAACAATCTTTGATACGCTTAACGCAAAAGCCGCCCTTTTTGCAATTGAAGAATTAGCCGAAGAAATAGGCAGAGCAATACCGATTATGATTTCCGGAACTATTGTTGATCAAAGCGGAAGAACCCTTTCCGGACAAACCAACCAGGCTTTCTGGATTTCAATCTCGCATGTGAAAAATTTGTTGAGTGTCGGATTGAACTGCGCGTTCGGACCAAAGCAGATGCGTCCCTTTATTTCCGAGCTTTCCGAGATAGCTGATGTTTACGTTAGTCTTTATCCGAATGCCGGCTTGCCGAATGAATTCGGCGAATATGACGAAACGCCGATGACAATGGCGGAAGTCCTTGATGCGTATGCCGAAGAAGGTTTTATTAATATACTTGGAGGATGTTGCGGAACAACGCCTGAACATATTAAGGTTTTCGCGGATCATGCGAAGAATATTTCTCCCCGCAAAATTCCCGTAAAAGAAAGGACCTTACGCCTTTCCGGTTTGGAGCCGCTTGTTTTCAGAGAAGAGATGAACTTTGTGAATATCGGCGAGCGTACCAATGTTGCAGGTTCGAGAAAATTTGCGCGATTAATAAGAGAAGAAAAATTTGATGAAGCCCTTTCAATTGCTAAAGAGCAAGTTGAAGGTGGAGCGCAAGTCCTTGATGTGAACATGGATGACGCTATGATTGACGGTCCTGCGGCAATTTCAAAGTTTCTGAATTTATTAGCTTCGGAACCGGACATTGCCAAACTTCCGATAATGATAGATTCTTCCGATTGGAATGTAATCGAAGCCGGGCTTAAATGTCTGCAGGGAAAAGGTATTGTCAATTCTATCAGTTTGAAAGAGGGCGAAGATGTCTTTATTGAGCATGCGGACAAGTTGCGAAAATTCGGCGCTGCCGCAATTGTTATGGCATTTGACGAGAAAGGGCAAGCGGACACATTTGAAAGGAAGATTGAGATAGCGGAAAGAGCTTATAAAATCTTAACTGAAAAAGTCGGTTTTGCACCGGAAGATATTATCATCGACCCCAATGTTTTTGCTATCGGCACCGGCATCGACACTCATAACAATTATGCGGTTGATTTTATTAAAGCGGTAAAGTGGATTAAAGAAAATCTTCCTTATGCGCGAACTTCCGGGGGAATTAGTAATGTTTCGTTTTCCTTCAGAGGGAATAACTTTGTGCGAGAAGCGATTCATGCGGTTTTCCTCTACCATGCAATTGAAGCTGGGCTTGATATGGGAATCGTAAATCCCGGGCAGCTGATTGTTTACGAAGAGATTGAGCCGCAACTCCTTGATTTGGTTGAGGATTTGGTTCTTAACCGTAGAAAAGACGCAACGGAGAGGTTAATTGAATATGCCGAAAAAGTTAAATCGACCGGTGAGGTTAAGAAAAAGAAATCGGAGTGGAGAAATTATGATGTAAATAAGCGTCTTGAACATGCTTTGATTAACGGTATTGTTGATTTTATTGAAGAAGACGTGGAGGAAGCGCGGCATAAAGCTAATGAATCGCTGGACGTAATCGAAGGACCTTTGATGTCGGGGATGAACAAAGTGGGAGATTTGTTCGGAGCCGGAAAAATGTTTTTGCCGCAGGTTGTTAAAAGCGCGCGCGTTATGAAAAAAGCCGTTTCCTATTTAATACCGTATATTGAAAAGGAGAAGAAAGCAGCGGGGAATACTCAAAAAGTAGGAACGGTTTTGCTTGCAACGGTAAAAGGAGACGTTCACGACATTGGTAAAAATATTGTCGGTGTTGTACTTGGATGCAACAATTATGATGTAATTGATTTGGGCGTTATGGTCCCTTCCGAAACAATTCTTTCTACTGCAGTTGAAAAAGATGTTGATATGATTGGACTTAGCGGATTAATTACTCCATCCCTTAATGAAATGGTGCACATTGCAAAAGAGATGGAACGGCTTGGGCTAAAAAAACCGTTATTGATTGGAGGCGCGACAACTTCAACGGTTCATACGGCTGTGAAGATTGCGCCGAATTACAGCGGACTAACCGTTCATGTGCTTGATGCATCTCGTAGCGTTGGAGTTGTAAGTGATTTGCTGAAAAATCCCGACAAAGTTAAAGATGAAGTTGAAAACCAATACGACAAAATAAGATCGGCGCATGAATCGAAAAGAGAAGGGAAAAATTTAATTTCCATAACCGAGGCGCGAGCGAATAAATTCAAAATTAATTTCGAGATGGAAAAACCCTTTAAGCCTAATTTTATTGGGGCAAAAACGTTAAAGTTTTTCCCGATACGGAAAATAAGGGAGTTTATCGATTGGACTCCGTTTTTTCATGCTTGGGAACTGAAGGGAAAGTTTCCTTCGATTTTCAGCAATCCGGATTATGGCGACGAAGCGAAAAAACTTTATAACGATGCTTTGGACTTACTTGATGAAATCGAATCGAGTAATTTGCTCAGGGCGCACGGAGTCTTCGGAATTTTTCCGGCTAACTCCGAAGGGGACGATATAGTTTTATATAAAAATGAAAAACGCAGAAGGAAATTAGGAATTCTGCATACATTAAGACAGCAGAAAAAATCGAGCAAACCAAACAGCAATTTTGCGCTATCTGATTTTATTGCACCTAAGGAGAGCGGAATCCCGGATTACATCGGGCTGTTTGCCGTTACCGCGGGTATGGGGATTGATGATGCAATTAAAAAGTATGAAGCCGATAACGATGATTACAGCATTATTTTGATTAAGAGTGTTGCGGACAGATTAGCCGAAGCATTTACGGAATTGCTTCACCTTCTTGTAAGAACGGAATATTGGGGTTATGCGGAAAATGAAAATCTGACTTATGCTGAAATTATTGAGGAAAAGTATGTTGGAATTCGTCCCGCGCCCGGTTATCCCGCTCAACCCGACCACACTGAAAAGAGAACAATTTTTGATATTCTAAAGGTTGAGAAGGAAGCGGGTATTTCGTTAACCGAATCTATGGCAATGCTGCCGACCGCATCGGTTAGCGGATTGTTTTTTGCCCATCCGAAAGCGAAGTATTTTGGCGTTGGAAAGATTTTAAGAGATCAGCTGGAAGATTATGCAAATCGAAAAAAAATGAAGGTTGAAGAGATGACGCAATGGTTAAAGCCAAATTTATTGAACGATTAATATTGGGTTATAAAAATAATTTTTCTAAGTTTATTTTCTTAATAATTGTAATGTCGGTTAAAACGACTTTTTTTGAAAATTGAGGAATGAAAGATGAGTAGAGTTTTTTTGCAAACTGCGTTAATACTAATTTTGCTTGTAGGCTGTTCCGGTAAAAAAGGAAACACCAATAAAACAAGCAGCAAACAAAATATTAAAAACGGATTTATAGAGTATCTTCCTAAGGATTCGAGCTATGCTATAAGTTTTCCCGAATCATGGGAAGTAAAAAAAGGAAGACAAGCATTTCAGTTAATGGCGTTAAGTCCTCTTGCCGATTCTTCTGATAAATTCAGAGAAGATGTTATTGTTTTTCGGGAGAAGTTTCCTAAGAATGTTAAGACGTTAGATGATTATTTGTCTTTTACAAAGAAGAAAATTTCCAAATTATTAAAAGAGTTCTCCGAAGGGAAATCGGGGAAGCTCAATGTTAATGGGCTTAAGGGAAGATGGTTTGAATATTCGTTTACTCTTAATAAAGATATTAAAAATAAATGTTTGGCTTTTGTTCACGCTGAAAAGAATAACGCATATGTTGTTCTTGCTTCGGCGCTTGATACAACATATACGAACTTTAAGCCTCTGTTTGAAAAAATTGATTCCTCTTTTTCTATTAGCAAATAGAAAGGGAATAGAAATTTATTAATTTGATAATTGCCCCCTTTTTGCGTATTTTTGTTATTGGATGTTGAAAGCGGAAATTAATATTGATTGAAATTTTTATTGACATAACGATAGAAAACAGTCTCATTGTCGAAGAGGGGACTGTTTTAAATAGATGCCCGGTAGTGCCCTCCGCCGGGCATTGCTTTTTTAAATTCTTCTAAACTATAGAGAAAGGTGTATTATGGAAACTACGACTACTAAGAGAGAGCAAAAAGTAACACTACCCGAGAAATTGGAATTTGGTAGAATTTTTACTCCTCACATGTTTGAGATGGATTATGATGCCGAACAAGGCGGCTGGTTAGAGCCTAAGATTACGGATTTTAGAGATTTGGTAATTCATCCTGCAGCAATGGTTTTACATTACGGGCTGGAAATTTTTGAAGGATTGAAAGCCTACAGACAAAAAAATGGCAAGATAGCTCTTTTCAGACCTGAAAAAAACTTTGAACGTTTTAATCATTCGGCTAAGCGTTTAAGCATGCCCGAAGTTGATATTGATTTGGTTATTTCGGAACTAAAAAAATTGATTCATTTGGATAAGGACTGGATCCCGTATCGAGACGGTTATTCATTGTATATTCGTCCGTTGATGATTGGGACAGAAGCTGTACTCGGTGTTCGTCCCGGAAGCAAATTTAAGATGTTGATTATTCTCAGTCCGGTTGGTCCTTATTATCCCGAAGGTTTTAAACCTGTTCCTATAATGGCAACGGACAAATATGTTCGCGCCGTTAGGAAAGGCGTTGGGGAATGTAAGACCGGCGGTAATTATGCCGCATCTCTACTTGCACAGAAAGAAGCGCGCGCCGAAGGTTACGCCCAAGTGCTTTGGTTAGATGCTATTGAACAACGATATTTGGAAGAAGTCGGAACAATGAATCTATTTGTCCGCTTCAAAGATGAAATTGCAACGGCTCCTCTTACCGGCTCTATTTTACCCGGAGTTACAAGAAACTCGGTAATCCGAATACTTAGGGACTGGGGTTATAACGTTCAGGAACGAAGAGTTGCGATTGATGAATTGTTTGATGCCTCGAGAGAGGGTTCGCTGCTTGAAGTATTCGGAACGGGAACAGCCGCCGTAATTTCATCGGTAAGTAAATTAAAATTTCATGACGACGTTATTCACCTTGCGGAAAATGATTTTGGTGAACTGGCAATGAAGTTATATCACGAAATTACCGGAATGCAGTATGGTAAGGTTGAAGATCGTTACGGTTGGATTGATTATGTAGAATAATCACTGTTTTCGATTTAACAAGTATTTAAAGAGCGGCTGATTTTTCAGCCGTTTTTTATTTTAACACGCTATTTCAGCGAGTGAAAAATTTCTTCTAAACATTCTTGTACGGAGAATGTTTATGAAAACAAATGACGGGAATGTTTTTA
>CAYLYR010000128.1:0-6882 GCA_964387835.1 uncultured Melioribacter sp. | reverse complement strand
TATTAAGCCGACCAATATTGAAGGGGATGAACCGAGCGAAGAAAAAAGAAAGATGTAAGTTAAATGCGCGAACAAAAAAGATAATAATCCGTAAGTGAAAAACTTATCTTTGTTCAAAAGAAACAAATCCCCTGCGAGAGAAAAAAGCAAAGCAAGAAGCAGATAAAAATTAAACGGCGGAAGCGCCGCTAAGAAAATAAGTATAATAAGAGGAATCGGCTTAAAAATCCGGAACGAAGGATTTTTCAACTCCCCGCTCCGGATTGCAAAAACCGCGGAAATTAAATAAACCGATAAAAAAACTAAGTTGTTCAAGCTCCGACTTGATGCAAGTGAACATCGGTTTGCGGATAAGGAATATTTATTCCTTCGGCATCAAAGCGTTTCTTAAGCGCTTCTGTAAGCTCGGAATAAACCGACCAATAATCGTACGTTTTACACCAAGGGCGGACATTAAAATTAACGCTGCTGTCCGCAAGCTCAATCAACGCAACAACCGGCGCAGGATCTTTTAATATCTTCTCATTTTTATTAATCTCATCCCAAATCGCTTGTTTTGCCTTTTCAATATCGTCATCATATCCTATTCCGAAAACCAAATCGACGCGCCTTTTATCTTCAGCGGTATAGTTCGTGAGATTACCGGAAAGAAGTCCCGAGTTCGGAACGTAGATTACTTTGTTGTCGAGAGTTTTCAGTTTAGTGTAAAAAATGCTGATTTCATCAACACTTCCTGAAGCTCCCCCGACTTCTATAAAGTCGCCTACTTTGAAATATCTGAAGATAAGAAGAAGAACTCCCGCGGCAAAGTTGGAAAGGGAATCCTTTAACGCCAAACCGATAGCTAAACCGGCAGCGCCGAGAACAGCCATAAAGGAAGTTGTATCGACGCCGATATTTTGTAGTGAAAAAATCACGACAAAAGTGATCAATGTCGCGTAAGCAATATTAGCGATGTAATTAACAATCGTGTAATCGATTGTTGTTCTCTTCAATAGCCTAACTGTAATTTTCTTAATTTTTTTAGACGCCCAAAATCCGACAACAAGTATTACCAATGCGCCAACGATTTTCAATCCGTATTGTATTAATATTAATTTTGCTTGTTCAATTATTTGTTCCAATTTTTGCTCTCCTTTTTATGAATAAGATTTTTTAGTAACATTAAACCAACTAATACTTTTTGTAAATGGCAAACCCTTTTTCCACTAAAAGAGCATTTGCATTCACGTATTCACCGTTTTCGTTCTTGAACCAAATTGTCCCCAAATACCTTCCGTACTTCCCTTTCCTATCCTTTTCGGTCTCAAGAAAAATCTCTTTGTTTAGAATTAATTTCCTTAGAAAGTCTCTTGATGCCAAACCTTTTTCCCTCTCATCTCCCCTTAATTCAGGAGCGTTGATTCCGCTCAACCTAATTTTCTCATTCATCAATTTAGTATTAAATCCTAAATCGATATTAACATGACAAGTATCCCCGTCGTAAACGCTAACGACTTCTGCCCGATAAAAATATAGTTTGTTTTTCATATTTCCCTCTTCTTCATTATATTATATTTAAAATATATGAGAAAAATTTCAGATGAAAAAATTTTTTCTGCTTTTATTGTTGATTACAACCTCAATCAATTTCGGACAAAAACAGCTCGAAACGATTATCTCGGGCGGAATAGGATACGGAGCAATTTCTTCCAACTCACCGGCGATAAGCTCGTTGGCATTGCACGGTTCGCTATCTCAGGAAGTCGGGTTTCTGCCGGTACGAATAAAGTTGAATTATTCTTATCTCAGAGATTCCGAGTTCTTTCTTCCTATGAGCAATAGTGCAAACTTGTATTTCTCTTATCTGCAGGTAATAAACATCGGCGCCGAACTTTTTCAATATGCAGGCGATTACATTTGCTTTTCGGAATTTTTTTCATATTCATTGGTTAAGGACAATGTTTTCGAGGGGATAAATAGTTGGGCAAACGGAATGATGTTTTCCGCTGAAATCGGAGTGTTGAAAAGTACTTCTTCACTTTGGTTTTCCGCAGGTTTTAACTACGGTTTAACTTTTGATAAAAACATGCCGGCATTCAGTAGCTTTTATATCAAAGCTAATTACTCGTTCGGTAAAATCTGAATTTCATTCTTAGGATAAGAACCTAAAATTTTTACGAATCTCGTGTGAGGGTTTAAAGATTCAATTGCTTCCATTACTTTTTTGTCGGCAATATTTCCCTCAAAATCGAGATAAAACATTTCTTCCCAAGGGTTGCCGATAATGGGTCGCGACTCCAGTTTGGTTAAATTTAAATCATATCTTTTAAAAATATTTAACACTTCCGCAAGAGAACCGGGAGTATGCGAAGTAGAAATTACAAGTGAAGTTTTACTTTCAATACGTAAGTCAAGTTCAATCGGTTTACGCGCGCAAATTAAAAAACGCGTAATGTTGTTGATTTGATTGGCAATATTCCGCCTGAGAACTTTAACTCCGAATAGTTTTGCCGCATCCTCGCTTGCAATAGCCGCATAGTAGGGATTATTTTCTTCCTTTATTTTCTGAACCGACATTGCCGTATCGGCATAATATTCGAGTGAAACATTCGGTAAAGTTGCAAGAAAATTACTGCACTGTGATGCAGCTTGATAATGAGCAAAAATCTTTTCCAATTTGCTCGGTAAAGTTTCTTCAGTGGCGGCAAGGCAATGGCGGACTTCATATCGTTCCTCCCCTACAATGGAAAGCGTCATATGAAGAAGTAAATCATAGACTTCATTAATTCCGCCCGAAGTAGTGTTTTCAATAGGAAGGACGGCATAATCGGCTTCCCCCTTTTCAACTGCATGAACAACTTCTTCAAATCTTTTGTAACTTAAAAATTCCAGTGTTTTATTGTTATCCTTAAAAAATTTCTTCGTACTTAAATAACTGTAAGACCCCTTAATTCCCTGAATTGCGACAACAATTTTTTCGTCGTTAAGTTCATTTTGTTCGCTGATATTATAAAGATAATTCTGCTGAAGTTTAACGGAATCGTTAATTATCTCGGAATAAATTTTTTGAATAAGAGTGGAATCAACGCCATCTCTTTTCCCTAAGTTTACCAATTTACCAATAAGCTCGGATTCTCTTTTTTTATCACGGAGAGGAAAATCATACCGTTCTTTTATCTCAATAATTTCTTTGCTCAGTTTGCGTCTTTCACCGAGTAGGGCAATTATTTTCTCATCAATTAAGTTTATATTTTCTCTTAACTTTTGTAATTCACTCATAATAAAATCTTTAATCTAAAAAAAGAAAGATAATAATTTTAAGTTAATTGAGCTTTAGTTTCATTCTTCTTTTCTCCGAATGCCGGGTGGTTTCAGCTTACAGTGAAAAATTAACTGTACTACCCCATTCTCATTCTCTCATCTTCTCATTCTCTCATTTTCTCATCTTCCAATATTCCATCCTCTGCACCATTTAATCTTTGAACCTTCTATCCATTAAAACTCTTGTACTTTGAACTTTTATCTTTTGACACCTACGTCCTTTGCATTATCTTTAGAGATTAAAAATAAGTTGACTCTAAATTAAAATCAGAATGAAATGAAATCAAAAAAATATGGAATAAACTGGCGCGCATATACAAGTCTTTATATGGGATATTCACTTCTTTTAATGACAGTAACCGGAATAATACTTTACATTGCTCCTCCCGGGAGAATTGCATTTTGGTCAAACTGGACGCTTCTCGGATTTACAAAAACCGAATGGCAGGCGCTTCATACTATTTTTTCCTTCTTATTCGTAATCTCGGGTACTTTCCACGTGATATTCAATTGGAAACCGTTAATCAATTATATGAAGGAAAAAGCTGAAGCCGGCAGCAAGCTCAGGAAAGAATTTTCCTTAGTTACCGTTACGGTTATTGTTTTTTTCTTTATGACTTATCTTGAAATCCCTCCTTTCAGTTCGTTTATGGATTTGGGAGAATACTTTACCGAATCTTGGGAAACGCCTGATAACACGCCCCCGATTCCTCACGCCGAATTACTGAGCATTGCAGAATTTGCAAAAACAATCAACGTTGATTTGTCCAAAATTCAATCTATTCTTAAACAACAAGGCATTAACGCCTCGGATACTTCATTGACAATTAAAGATTTAGCAAAAAGCAGCAATTTACAGCCGAATGATATTTATAACATAATCAAAGGTAAATCTAAAACAAAAGTTAAAACATCATTTACGCCAGGCTCGGGATTCGGGAAGAAAAAACTCTCTGAAATTCTTAGAGAGTTTAATATATCGTGGAATGAAGGAATCGCTAAACTGAAATCGGCAAATATTAAAGCGCCTAAGGATGATAAACTTAAACAAATTGCCGAAGATAACGGAGTTTCTCCAAAAGAGATAATAAATGCTTTAGGATTAAATCATCAAAAGTAATAATTAAGAAAAATTTTAATTGTAGTGAGCTATTTGCCATTCATCTTCTGTTGAGATGAATTCTTAGGCGGATAAGGAATTGTAATAAAGAAGGATGTACCTTTATTCGGAATACTCTCAACGGAGATTTCGCCTTGGTTTTTCTCAATTAAATTTTTAACAAGGAGCAGTCCGAGTCCGGTACCTTTCTCTTTATTCGTGCCCAAAGTTGAATAAACTTTATTGCCTGAAAAAACTTCATCAATAAAATCACTTTCCATACCTTTACCGTTGTCTTTAATTACGAAAGTAACCTTATCGGCAGTATCAATAGTAGAAAACACAATTTCACCGTTAGGATAAGTGAACTTTATTGCATTGGAAAGTAAATTTCGAATAACGGCATCAAGAATTTTCTTATCACTGTAAACATGAGTATCACTTTTAATTAAATTAAGGACGGAAAGATTTTTTTCCTTAATATTAGATTCAAAAAATTTAATAACTTTATCAACAGCGCTGCGTAAATTAATTTCTTCAGGATTATAGGCAAAAAGACCCGCTTCACTTTTAGACCATGCCAGCAATTCCTCTAACAATGTATATGCACGAGTGTTCATACTATTTAGCACTTTAGCTAATTCCCGGCGTTCGTCATCATCGAGATTATCATTAAGAAGCATTTTACTAACATTTACAGCATTCCCGATAGGGTTACGCAAATCATGGGAAATAAGAGAAAAGAGCTTTGTCCTTTCTTCATCAAAATTAACAAGTTTGTCTCTTTGCTTAATAAGTTCAAATGTAGTCTCTTCTTTTAATTTCAGTGCATTTTCTAAAGTTTGTGTTAAAATTAAGAAACCTAATGTTGAACCGAATATCATTATCGCAACAAAAACCGAACTCTCCATTAACAATTTATCGCCGGTCAAAAACATAAAGAGAGGATATAACACAGCAAAAAGCACCCCGACAATAACCATGTGCCTTTTACTTGCCAGAAAACCGACAGAAAATATTACAACAGGGAGGGTAACCAAATCTTGTACAATATTTCCGTAACTAAATAAATTATTAATTAACAAATAGTAGTAGGAAATAAATAAGGCGGCAATCGCAAAATAAACTATTATTAGGAATGAGTTTTTTTGAGTAATAACATGGCGAAGGAATAACCCCAAACTGATAAAAATTACGAACAAAGTAATAACATCAGTAATTAAAATAATTTTAGGAAGAGTATCATAATGTGAGACAATATCAATAATATAACTGAGTGCGTAAAATAAGACGACTATTTTATACCAAATAGCCGATTGCTCAACAAAATACTCATGTATGTTTTTCTTTTCGATGGTTTTCAAAATTTATTTTTTTTTTAATGCTAAATTTAAGAATTTCACATTTATTATTTATTATTCATTCATAAAAGTTTACGAAAGGGAAATGATTTCGCTCACATTTTCTCTAAAAATTTTAGCCGAACCAACAAAAGTCAATTCGGCTAATAAAGAAAATAACAAAAAGTGATTATCTGATAAGAACCATTTTTTTGGAAGCCGTAAATTGTCCGGCTCGTAAGGTATAGATATAAACTCCGCTTGAAAGTTTCGAAGCATCAAAATATACCTTGTGAATTCCTGATTGTTTAAATCCCCTTTCCAATACTGCAACTTTTTGCCCCAAAGTATTATAAATAGTTAATGAAACACTGGCTGCATTCGGTAAAGAGTAACTTATTGTAGTTGTCGAACTCCCACCTGATGATTTGGAAAACGGATTGGGATAATTCTGAGAAAGCTTGAATTCAGTCGGTTTGTTAGGAATACCATCGTTTACTCCTACTAATCCGTCATACGCAAACGCCAATCCGAGAAGCCCTTTAATTCCGGTACTTCCTACTAAAACGCCTTCTCCGGTTTCGCAATTTATGGCAATTAATTTACTCGTTTGATATTCCGTTCCCTGCACGCCGAAAAGATTACCATCCTTATCGAAAGCCAATCCCCAAAGGACATTGTTCAATCCCGTTTTGCCGACATTGGTTGTATCGCCGGTTGTAATATTTATCTTCATAATCAAATCTCTATTTGAGATTGAACGAGATGAAGCAAATAGTTCACCGGTTGAAGGATTAAAAGTGGCGGCTGCCATTCTCATCGGCAAATCAGCCACATAAGTTTCTTCTCCGGAAGTTAAATCAATTGTATATAATTTCGGCTCGGTTGATAACCCGTACAACACACCGTTGTTATCAAATGCCATTGCATCCATCGGGACATTAAACATTGGTCCGGGAAAACCGGTAAAGTGAATCGGGAATGCATTTCCATCTGCAGAACTTACCCTAACAATTAACGATGAATCCTGAGACGTACCTGCTATTGCATACATTTGGTTAGTAAGCGGATTAATCGTACAAGAACGAAGCGGTTTGAAACCTGAATTACCAATTTCTGAAGATTCTCCGGATTGAATGT
>CAYLYR010000127.1:0-6898 GCA_964387835.1 uncultured Melioribacter sp. | reverse complement strand
CCGTAGTTTTTTCGATGATGAATATTAAGAGACAGGAGAATAAATGAAATTATCTGAATTTAAATTTAACTTACCAAAAACGCTGATTGCAAAATTTCCTCTTGAGGAAAGAGATCAAGCGAGGCTAATGGTGCTGAATCGTGAAACGGAGGAAATTGAAGAAAAGAAATTTGCCAATGTTATTGATTATATGTCCAAAGGCGATGTTTTGGTGGTTAACGAATCACGCGTTATTCAAGCGCGTTTATACGGAACAAAAGAGAGAACAAATGCAAAGATTGAAGTATTTGTACTCCGGGAATTAAATAAGAAAGATAATATTTGGGATGTTATTGTTGATCCCGCAAGAAAAGTAAGAATTGGAAACAGAATATATTTTACCGATAAAATTTGGTGTGAAGTTATTGATAACACAACTTCACGAGGCAGAACCGTACGCTTTAACGAAGAAGCGGGCGATATATTCAAAGCGATTGAAAATATCGGACAAACTCCGCTGCCCCCTTATATTAAAAGGGATGCCGTCCCGGAAGATAAAGTGAACTATCAAACTGTTTACGCCAATCAAGATGGTTCGGTAGCGGCTCCAACGGCAGGACTGCATTTTACCAAGGCGTTACTTTCCAAGATTAAGAAAAAAGGGATTAAAGTGGTTCCGGTTATTCTTCATATCGGACTCGGAACATTCCGCCCCGTAGAAGTTGAAGATTTAACAAAGCACAGAATGGATTCGGAATTTTTTGAAATCCCGGAAGATACGGCAAAGGTTGTAACCGAAGCATTAAAGAAAAAGAAAAATATTTTTGCCGTCGGCACAAGCGCAACAAGGGCGTTGGAAAGCAGCGTTACGGCTGAAGGTTTCCTGAAGCCTAATTACGGGTGGACGGATAAA
This sequence comes from uncultured Melioribacter sp., assembly GCA_964387835.1. Lineage (GTDB taxonomy): Bacteria > Bacteroidota > Ignavibacteria > Ignavibacteriales > Melioribacteraceae > WGAL01. The sequence goes on along the minus strand of CAYLYR010000127.1, from coordinate 6,006 downwards.
TTTATTTTTCCGCCTTATGAATTTAAAGTTGTGAAAAAATTGATTACAAATTTTCATCAGCCGGAATCTACTTTGATTATGCTTGTGTCGGCTTTTGCCGGTTACGACTTTACAATGAAAGCATACAAAAAAGCGATGAAAGAAAAATACAGATTCTTAAGTTACGGCGACGCAATGTTGATTATCTGATGAAACGATTCGCAATCATACCGGCAGGAGGAGTGGGCAGAAGAATCGGGAGCAACATTCCGAAGCAATTTATCCGGATTAATTCCCGTGAGGTAATTGCTTATACTCTTTCGATCTTTGATAATTGCGAATCCATTGATGCAATTGCAGTTGCCGTTTCAAAAGAATATTTTCCTCTGATGAATAAAATCATCGGAGAAAACTCTTTTAAGAAAAAGATTATTATTTCCGAAGGCGGAAAAACCAGGCAAGATTCTGTTTTTTCCGCCATTGCTTCCGTTAACCCGGATGCCGAGGATTATGTCTGTGTTCACGATGCCGCACGTCCGTTTCTATCATTAGAAATATTAAAAGATGCAATTCTCACTGCGGGTGAAAAAGGGAATGCTGTTGTTGCGCTGAAAGCTCGAGATACTTTGGCAGAAGTAAATAGCGGGAATATTGTAAGAAATTATCCCGAAAGAGATAAAGTATTTTACGTTCAAACTCCGCAAATTTTCAGATTTGATATTTTTGAGAAGGCAATCAAATTTGCAGTTAAAAATAATTTTCAAGGAACTGATGAATCGATGTTGGTTTTTAAGATAGGGGAGAAAATTAATTTGGTGGAAGGGGAGCTGCAAAATTTCAAGATTACAACTAAAGAAGATTTGGAGTTAGCGCGCAAAATTTTAATGGACAAAAATTAGTTTAAGTAATTCTAAAGTTTTCGGTTACTTTTTTGAATAAGTAAAATTAAACTAAATTTGTGAAACGCCGATATTATTAATATATTATTAAATTAAATTAAACCGAGGTTCTTATGTTGAATTTGATTATCGTGTTAATCCTTTCGTACTTGGTAGGTTCTATTCCTACGAGTATTATTGTTACAAAGCTGGTTAAAGGCGTGGACATCCGCGATTACGGAAGCGGAAATGCCGGCGGGACTAATACGATAAGAGTTCTCGGCTGGAAATACGGACTCGGCGTAATTTTGTTCGATGCTTTTAAGGGCGCTTTTGCGGTTATTGTAATCGCAAGATTATATTACGGAAGTTTCCCCTTTGCAAATAATACTCCTTTCGACGATTTTACTTTGATACAAATTCTATCCGGCATCGCTGCGGTGCTGGGGCATATATGGACAATTTTTGCCGGCTTTAAAGGCGGTAAAGGAATCGCGACGGCGCTTGGCTTTATGCTTGTGCTTGTTACTACCGACATGCTTTTGGCATTGGTAGTCTTCGGGATTGTCGTTTATTCTACTCGTTACGTTTCACTCGGTTCTGTTTCGGCTGCATTGTCGCTGCCGATAATTATTTTTATCCGAGAAAATATTTTCGGCGTTAATATCCACGGTTACCATACGATTTTACCGTTTGTTATTATAATCGCTTCACTTCTGATTTATAAACATAAACATAATATTGTCAGAATTCTTCATGGCGAAGAGAGTAAAATTTCATTCAATAAAGAAAAAAGAAAATAATATGAATGTTTCGGTTTTAGGCGCGGGAAGCTGGGGGACTACTTTGGCTATTGTTTTGGATAACAACGGGCACAACACTACTTTGTGGGAGTACAAACGCTCTTACGCGAAGAAGCTGCAGAAAACTCGCGTTAATGAGGTTTATCTTCCAAATGTAAAATTATCCGAATCTATTAAAATTACACATTCCCTTGAAGATGCGGTTGAAAATCAACATCTAATCGTTATTGCGGTTCCCACTCAGTTTGTAAGAAGTGTTTTGGTTAAAATCAAAAATGCAAATTTGAAAAACACAATTCTTGTAAGCGTATCGAAAGGAATTGAAGTAGGAACGCTCTTAACGGTTTCAGGCATAATCAAAGATGTTTTGAAGAATATCGATAAATCTAATATTGGAGTGCTTTCCGGACCCAGTCATGCCGAGGAAGTCAGCAGAAAAATTCCTACGGCGGTAGTTTCCGCTTCGGAGGAATTGAAAACTGCCGAGATGATTCAAGCGGCTTTCACAAATTCGTACTTCAGAGTTTACGCATCCGACGATTTAATAGGTGTTGAGCTTGGCGGAGCTTTTAAAAACGTTATTGCTATCGGTGCCGGAATTATTGACGGAGCGGATTTCGGCGATAATACGAAAGCCGCAATTATGACACGCGCAATAGTGGAGATCAGCAGGTTGGGAATCGCAATGGGCGCAAAACGAGAAACTTTTGCCGGTCTTTCCGGCATGGGTGATTTAATCGTTACTTGTATGAGCCGGCATAGCCGCAACAGATTTGTAGGCGAGGAAATCGGAAAAGGGAAAAAACTTAAGGATGTGATTAAATCGATGCAGATGGTTGCCGAAGGGGTAGAAACATGTAAATCGGTAAACAAATTAGCTGAAAAGTATAAAGTTGACGTCCCGATTTCCAATTCGGTTTATAAAATCCTTTTCGGTAAAGCCGATCCGCAAATGGTTACTTACGAGTTAATGACCAGAGAACTCAGAACCGAATATTGAGAGATGAAAAGCGCCGACACACCGATTCAATATCTTAAAACAATCGGTCCGAAAAGGGCGGAAGTGTTTGAGAAAATCGGTATTAAAACTGTGCGCGATTTACTTTATTACTTTCCTACTCAATATCTTGACAGATCAAAAATCTTATCTAGCAACGATGCATATTTTCACGTTGCAAACGGATATGAGGAAGAAATTACAATTGTTGGCGAAGTAGTAAATAAGGAAGTAATTAATTCCTATAAAAGAAAATTTCTGAAAGTAACATTTCGTGATTCCAAAGGATTTTTTGACGGAGTTTGGTTTAACGGAATCAAATTTTTTAAGAGTTATTTTAGCGAAGGGGATTTTTTTGCAATCTCCGCCAAGCCGGCAATTACAAGATACGGGCATTTACAGTTTGTTCATCCCGATTTTGATAAACTCGAAGGAAGCGAATCGGATGAGTTTCTAAATACCGGCAAGATTATTCCTTTTTACAGAATCCCTAAAAATCTTAAAGAGAAAAACGTAGGTGAATTCAGCTTTAGAAAATTAATAAAAACCGCTGTTGAGGAGTATTCCGGATCCTTGACCGAAACACTGCCGAGAAACTTAATCGCTGACAAAAAACTTCTTTCCGTCAAACAAACAATTCGTTCGATTCATCTTCCGGAAGATAGAAAGGCTTTAAATATGGCTTGGAGGCGGATTAAGTTTGAGGAGTTTTTCTATTTTGAATTGTTGATGGCTTTGAAAAAATCGTTTATTAAAAATGATTTAGCCGGGAATAAAATTAACGTAAACTCAAAGTTACTGAAAAAGTTTTTGGAAACTCTTCCGTTTGAATTAACCGATGACCAACTTGCCGTTCTTCACGAAATTAGGCTCGATATGGAAAGTCCGCGCCCGATGAACAGATTGCTGCAGGGAGATGTTGGAAGCGGAAAAACAATAGTTGCTTTGATTTCAATCTTGATGGCTGTGTTTTCCGGCTATCAAACCGTACTAATGGCGCCTACGGAAATTTTGGCAAATCAGCATTTTTCCGGCATATCAAAATTAGTGGAGGATTTCGGATTAAAAACCGCTGTTGTGCTCGGAAGTCAGAAGAAGAAAGAGCGGGCGAAAATCGAAGCGGAAATTACCGCCGGTAATGTCGATATTGTTATCGGGACGCATGCTCTTTTTCAAGATAATATTGATTTTAAGAGGCTGGGGCTTGTTGTTATTGACGAGCAGCATCGTTTCGGAGTGGAGCAGCGTGCAAAACTGATTGAGAAAGGAATAAGACCTGACGTTTTGATTATGACTGCGACACCCATACCGAGAACACTTTCCATGACGCTCTACGGAGATTTGGATGTTTCGGTAATTCGTAAACCTCCTTCACAGCGGAAAGAAATAAAAACATATCTTTCCGATGAAAATAAGCTGGATGATATTTATGATTTTGTCAGAAAAAAGATTGACGAGGAAAAATATCAAGTATTTGTTGTTTATCCGTTAGTTGAAAAATCGGAAAAGCTGGAATTTAAATCGGCAATAGAGCATTTTGAAAAACTAAAGAACAGTTACCTTGCCGATTATCGAGTGGGACTGATTCACGGTAAAATGAAGTGGGACGAGAAGGAAGAGATGATGAGGAAGTTTCTCGCTCACGAATATGACGTGCTTGTAGCTACAACAGTAATTGAAGTCGGAATTGATATTCCCAATGCAAATATTATAATAATAAATGACGCAAATAGATTCGGATTATCGCAACTCCACCAGTTGAGAGGCAGAGTGGGCAGAAGTGATAAGCAGGCGTATTGCATTTTGGTAACAAAAGAAGATTATAAACACAGAGGTACGAATAATAAATTTAATTTTGAGTTTATGTCGCAAGCTGAAATTGAAAAAAACAAAACTGCAATTAGGCTCAATTCATTAGCGGAAACGTCGGACGGTTTTAAGCTTTCGGAAATAGATTTAAAGCTGAGAGGACCCGGCGATATTTTCGGAACAAGGCAGAGCGGTTTACCGGAACTGAAATACGGCAATATTGTTGAAGATGCGGATATTCTTTTCTCAGCTAAGGAAGCGGCTTTCAAGATAATCGAATCGGATAAGTTTCTATCTCAGTCGGAAAATCGAATCTTACGGAAAACCATCAAAGAAAGATTTAATGAACATCTGAAATATATGAAAATCGGTTGAGGCAATAACCTTCTTTAATTACATGAGCGTCTGTAAAATAAAGTCAAAATAGGAAGGGTTTAGATGTTCACAAATAATTTAGTCAACTAAAAAAATGATTGTATTTTTGCTGTATAAAATAGGAAAATAAATATGCTTGAATTGTTAACGATAAAAGAAGCGAGTAAATGGGCAAGTGAACATCTGAAAAAGAATGTTACCACTTCTAATATTTCGTATCTAATTCAATATGGGAAAGTAAAAAAATATGGAGATAACGGAACAACAGCAGTAAATAAATATGATTTAATAAAATATTATAAAAGTTTTAACGGACAGCGAGAAACAAATTGGAGAGAAAAACTTGGCAACGATTTAAATTGGGCTTTATCTTTCGATAATCTCAAAGAAAAAGATACAACCAAACATATTCATAGATTACATCCTTATAAAGGCAAATTCATTCCGCAACTCGTCGAATATTTTCTTGATAATCACACTGATAATTTTAAAAGAGAGGTATATTTTAAAAAAGGTGATATTGTTTTAGACCCATTTTCCGGAAGCGGAACAACAATGGTTCAAGCCAATGAGTTGGGTATGCACGCAATCGGGATAGATATTTCAGCATTTAATTCTCTTATTGCAAATGTTAAAGTGGGTAAGGTGGATTTTCAAGATTTAGACAAAGAAATAAAACGAATAACAGATGCTTTAAAAGAGTTTATTTCGCAACACAATAATGTGGAGTTTGAAAATGAACTACTCGAAGAATTAAATATATTTAATAAAAAATATTTTCCTTCTCCCGAATTTAAAGTTAAAGTTCGTAACAAAGAAATTATAGAAAAAGATTACACTCCTCAGAAAGAACAAGAATTTTTAAGAACTTTTGAAAAGTTAAAAGCAAAATACGATATAAAAATCGAACAAGATAAAGATAGTAATTTTCTTGAAAAATGGTATCTTGAACCGGTTAGAAAAGAAATTGACTTTACATTTGAGCAACTGAAAAAAGTCAAAAATCCCAACACAAAGAAGATTATAACAATTATTCTAAGTAGAACAATTCGTTCTTGCAGAGCAACAACTCACGCCGACTTGGCAACACTTAAAAATCCTGTTACAGCAACTTATTATTGCGGGAAGCACGGAAAAATATGTAAGCCTTTATTCTCAATATTTT
>CAYLYR010000126.1:0-6946 GCA_964387835.1 uncultured Melioribacter sp. | reverse complement strand
TTGCTTTCGGAACCGGTCAATTTAATAATTGTTTTTGCAATTTCATCTATTGTAACGGAAAATCCCGTTGCAACGTTAAATACTTCCCCTTTGCCGTTAAATTCAATTGCCTTACTGCCTGCTTGTACAACATCTTTTACGAAAACAAAATCGCGCGTTTGTTTTCCGTCGCCGTAAATCGTAATATCGATATTGTTAACGGCATTATGAATAAAAATGGGAACCGCCGCCGCATATTGGCTTTGGGGATCTTGCCTGGGCCCGAAAACATTGAAAAAACGGAGAGAGTTTGTATTAAGTCCGTATTCTTCGGCATACATTCTCAGATAATATTCGCCGTCCAATTTAGTTATTGCGTAGGGAGTTTTCGGCTCGGGCTTCATTGTTATTCGTTTTGGTTGTTCGGGATTATCGCCGTAAACTGCCGCCGAACTTGCATGAATTACTTTTCCGACCCGATGAATTTTTGCGGCTTCCAAAATATTGAGTAATCCGATTACATTATTTTCAACCGTTTCAAAAGGTTTTTCAAGCGATTCGGGAACCGAAACCAGCGCCGCAAGATTTATTACGACATCCGCATTTTCCAATATCTTATGAATAATTTCTTTTTCGGTAATCGAAACATTATGGAATGTTAAATTGAATTTATCAATATTTGATAAGTAACCGCTTCTTAAATTATCTACAACGTGAACTTCATCTCCAAGAGCAGAAAAATATTCTGCAAAATGACTCCCGATAAAACCTGCTCCGCCTGTAATAACTATTTTCATATTTTCTCAAATTATTTCTACAAATTTAAGAATAAAGATTTTATCGACCCCAATTTTTCATAAATTTTCAGCATTATTTTTCGCTGAAATTTCCTATTACAATTAGTACAAATTATCATATTAAATTTATCTTATTTGTTATTAACAACTTAGAAAATAATTGGAAAAAATATTTGGACGATTCCTAAAATTCTTCTATTTTCGTCTCGCTGAAAGATGTTCTAACTCATGTTGATAACTTGTTGATAACTTTTTTTCGTGAAACGTTTCACACTCACATAATCTCGAAAAATTGTTGCTCACGATGTGCAAACCTGTTGGTTACATTAAAATAAATAGCGTAACTGATTATGTTTCAACGACTTATGCAATCGCGCTTTATGTTAGCAATTTGTTGATAACTTTTTTGTAATGTAATTTTTTTGTTAGAAAAATGAATAAACCGTTTAATTTTGAAGGAATTAATTTGTGGATAACTATTGATGAATGATTTTGCTATTAGACTTGAATCTCCTTCCGATTTTAAAGAAGTTTGGAAAGAATGCTTAAAAATTGTTAAGGAGAATGTTCCGAATTTAACATACAATACATGGTTCCTTCCAATTAAACCTTTGGAGCTTGAGGGGAACAAATTAAAAATACAAGTTCCCAACAGTTTTTTCATTGAATGGATTGACGAAAGGTACAATACATTAATTAATAACATGGTTAAAACCGTTCTCGGTGAGAATGGAGAACTTATTTATGTGATAATGGATGAAAAGGAATCGGAACAAGCCGAGGAACTGATTTTCGAACAGGAAAAGTCAGCTCCCGAACCGGCTCGAAAAAAAGAAGCCGATTCAATAAAGGAAAAGAAATCCGAAGAACCATTTATTACCAATCTGAATCCCCGCTACACTTTTGATAATTTTATTAAAGGGGATAACAACCAGCTTGCCCGCGCGGCGGGAATTGCAATAGCCGATAATCCGGGACATACTTCTTTTAATCCTCTTTTTATATACGGCGGAGTAGGCCTTGGTAAAACGCATCTGATGCAGGCTATCGGGAATGAAATAATAAAGAAAAACGGATCTAAAAAAGTAATTTATCTTTCCGCCGATATTTTTACGGTTGAATTTGTTGAAGCAATTCAAACGGATACTGTGAACGAATTTGCTAGTCATTATAAAAAAATGGATGTGTTGATAATTGACGACATTCAGTTTCTAATGGGCAGAGAAAAAACCCAAGATCTATTTTTTCAGATTTTTAACATGTTACATCAATCGGGAAAACAGATTATTCTCTCCAGCGATAAACCTCCGAAAGAACTTAAAGGCTTGAACGAGCGTTTGGTTTCGCGTTTTCAATGGGGATTAACCGCCGATATTCAGCCGCCGGATTTCGAAACTCGGATTGCAATTCTAAAAAACAAAAGCTCTAATTACGGAATTTCTCTCTCGCACGAAATAATCGAATATATTGCTTTTAACATTACCTCAAACATTCGTGAATTGGAAGGTTGTTTAATTAAACTTCTCGCAAACTCTTCGTTAAATGAAAAGGAAATTGATTTTGAGTTAGTGAAAAAAACCGTAAAAGAAATTGCCACTAATCGTCCCTCTAATATTTCCATCGACCAAATAACAAAAGTCGTTTGCGAATTTTACGGAGTAGAGGAAAATAAAGTTAGAGAGAAAAACAGAAAGAAGGAGATTGTTTTAGCAAGACAAGTTGCCATGTATCTTGCTAAAAAACTTACAAATTCTTCATTAAAAACTATCGGCTTGCATTTTGGCGGTAGAGATCATTCCACCGTAATTCACGCTCAGAACAGCATTGAAGAATTGATTAACACAAACGAATCGATAAAAGAAGAAGTTAATTCTTTAAGAAATAAAATAGAATACAGTCTTTAATTTTCGGTTACGTTGGAATTAACTATCCCAACGTAACTATCCCTTCCGACTTTGCTACAATTACTTTTTCCGCAAGCCCGATAAACAAGCCGTGTTCAACAATACCGGCGCGTTCATTAAGCATATCGGCAAGGAGTTCCGGGTTTTTTAATATTCCGAAATTCGTATCAAGGATATAATTACCTTCATCCGTTACAAACGGCTTTTCCCCTTCCATTCGCAAAACAGGTTTTCCGCCGATTTTCTTCAAGTACTCGGTTTCAATTCCCACTGCAAATTTAATTACTTCAATCGGCACAGCCCATTTTTCACCTAACTGTTCCGACATTTTAGTTTCGTCAACAATAATAATTTCTCTTTCCGTAGCTTGCGCAACAACTTTTTCACGTAACAAAGCGCCGCCGCCCCCTTTAATAAGATTTAAATTTCTATCAACTTCATCTGCACCGTCAATTGTAATATCAATTTTTGTATTATGAGAAAAATCGGTTAACGGAATATTTAACTTCGATGCTAATTTTTCAGAAGCAACGGACGTTGGAATTGATACAATATCCTTCAACGCTCCTTTCAATAACATCTCACCAATTTTTTCGATAGCAAATTTTGTAGTGCTTCCCGTACCCAATCCTATTACCATTCCCGATTCAATGTATTCTACCGCCTTATGCGCAGTCGCTTTTTTCAAATTAGTAATATCCATAGTAGTTGCCTTTTAATCCATTACAAAAATTTTAGCCGCTTCCAACAGCAGCGAAGGTTGATTAATTAATGCTTTCTTAAATAAATTTCCGAGCGTCCTTTTCTCGTAAGGAACTTTGTTAAAACTTCTCGCAAGATTATTAAACTGTTCATCGGAAAAATTATAAACTCCGTTTTTTACTTTGTCGAATATTCTATGCCTTTTCCCTAAACGCTTTTCCCACAACTCCTGATACTGAACAAGCTTATCCGGGCGCTTATCCAATACGGACTGTGCGGCAACGGCGCCGCCGATACTTCCACCTATCATTCCGCTTACAATTCCTCCGCCGGATAAAGGGTTAACTTGTCTTGCAGCATCTCCGACAAGAATTATTCCCGGAGCGGCAATCTTTTTTAACGTTGGAGTGCAGGGCACCCCCCCGCTAATTGCCGACAACATTGAAGCTTCCGGAAAATGTTCTTCGACAAATTCGTTTAGAAATTTGTAAGCGGATTTCTTCTTTCCTATTGCTCCGCTGACTCCGATTCCGATATTTGCTTTATTATTCCCTTTAGGAAAAACCCACAAATAGCCTTCGGGGGCTACATCTTTTCCGAAATAAAAAAAGAGCGTATCATCCGGAACCGAAACGTTTCCCGCTAATATTTGATAAGCTCCTTCCATCTCTCTAAAATCAACGTGCGTAGTAAGCCCCGCCCATCGTCCTACTCTCGATTCAACTCCATCCGCGGCAATAACTACTTTGGAGTTAACCTCAAACTCTTCTCCGAAATGCTTAAACTTAACTCCGCTTACTTTTCCTTCATCGAAGAGTAAATCATAAACATAAGCATTAGTAATAAAATCAGCTCCCGAGTGCATTGCCTCTTCGGATAGAGTTTTATCAAAAAGATTTCGATTTAATATGCAGACATCCATTTCAAAAGATAAAGTTACTTCGGTTCCGTTAGGGGCAATCAGAGCAAACTTATTAATCATAGCGGCAATATATTTCTCGTCGGGATTAGTAAACTCCGAAATTCCGCTGATTGAGACCGCTTCCCCGCATCTTACCGGAACGCCTATTTCTCTATCTTTTTCTAAAACCAAAACGCTGACACCCTTTTCCGCCGCATACTTTGCGGCAATCGAACCGGAAGGTCCGGCGCCGACAACGATAACATCATACTCTTTATTTATTTTCATTTTTCACTTTCAATTTTTCATTATCAAAAACAAGAACGTCAATCGGGCAAACCCAAACACATTTGGAGCAATTAGTACAAAGCTCTTCAACAATTTCGATTGATGAATCCGTTAATTCTATTGCATCTTCCGGACAGACTCCTACGCATGTTCCGCAAAAGTCACATTTATTGGGAATAATTTTTATTAGTAACAAGTTAATTCCTTTTATTAATAATTAGTTAGATGTGATAAGTCTCACTTATAAAATATATAAAAAGTATTTAAATTAATTTCAACAATAAAAAATATTTTTTAGAAATTATTTTTTTGTTTTTTCAAATAGAATTTCTAAATTCTTTATATGGTTTCGGATAATAAGTTAATATTTAATATTAAAGACAGCAAATTAATTAACTATCTATGTATCACTAAAGGAGGCTCTATGAAGAAGCTTTTTCTTACGCTTTTTGCAGCCGTTTTCGTATTTGCGAATCTTTCCTTTGCACAAAAAATCACTTCAAGGAAAGCAGTAGCATTTACTAAAACAAAACCACTTTCCACAATGCAGCCCATTCCTCCGCAAAGCCGAGATCAGGCTTGGAAAATCATGTCCAAAATGATTCCGAACCCTTCTCTCGACAGACAATCAAATTCCGTAAAGACATTTGATGTCGATCCCGCTTTGCAAAGCACAATGGGAATTAAAAAATTAAACTCGAAAGATATCAGTAGTTTTGAAGGAGTTAATAATGTTTCGGGTGTTGCACCTCCGGATAATATGGGCGACATCGGAACAAGTAACTATTTTGAAATGATAAATCTTTCCTTCGCTATTTTTAATAAGAGCGGAAGACTGTTATACGGACCTGCCGATAACAGCACTCTTTGGAATAACTTACCCGGTCCATGGTCAGGTTCAAATGACGGCGACCCGATTGTTAACTTCGATGAAATGGCAAATCGCTGGGTTGTATCGCAATTTGCGTTACCTAATTTCCCGGATGGTCCTTACTACGAATTAGTAGCCGTTTCAGCTACCGACGACCCTCAAGGTTCTTGGTATTTATATGCATTTGAAATGGACAACATGCCTGACTATCCGAAATTCGGTGTTTGGCCTGATGCGTATTATATGAGCGTTAACAGTTTCAGCGCAAGCTCATTATCTTTTATGGGTGCAGGCGTTGCCGCATTGCAGAGAGACTCTATGTTAGTAGGAAGTCCTAACGCTCAAATGATTTTCTACCAGCAGAGCGGTTCCCTTTATGCACTTCTTCCCGCCGACTTGGATGGCGTAAATATGCCTCCGGCAGGAACCCCCGGGATCTTTGCCGAATTAGACGGTTCAAGTAATCTTTTACTATACAGATTTATTGTAGATTGGGACACACCGTCCAACTCAATGTTTGTCGGACCGACTACAATTCCCGTTGATCCGTATTCGGACGTCTGTTCGTCACGCGATTGCGTTCCTCAAGCCGGAACTTCAGACGCACTGGACGCTCTTTCCGGACGCCTAATGTACAGATTGCAGTACCGTTATTTCGGAGCAGGCGACGAAAGAATGGTAACGAATCACACTGTCGATAAAGGAAACGGAACAGCGGCTATTCGCTGGTACGAATTAAGAAGCGACGGTTCAACATGGTCCCTTTATCAGCAAGGGACTTATTCCCCCGACGACACATATCGCTGGATGGGAAGTATTGCAATGGACGTAAACGGAAATATTGCTCTCGGATATTCCGCTTCCAGTTCATCCATTACTCCTGAGATTAGAGTTACCGGGCGCTATGCAAACGACCCGCTCGGACAGATGACAATTCAGGAAGAAACGGTTTATCAAAGTCCCGCAGCGCAGACAAGCGTTAACCGCTGGGGCGATTACACCAACATGACTGTTGACCCGACAGACGGAACAACTTTCTGGTATGTAAATGAATACTCTAACGGTGCATGGGATTGGAGCACACGCGTAGCTCATTTCGTTTTTGAAATAGACACCGTACCTCCCGATGCCATTACCGATTTGGCTGTAACCGGTGCTTTTGCTAACAATGTTATTTTAACTTGGACAGCAACCGGCGACGACGGAACCGACGGAACGGCATCATCTTATGATATTCGTTACAGTACCTCACCGATTACAGATGCTAACTGGGACGATGCTACCGTATATCCGAATAACATTCATCCTCAGCCTTACGGAAGCACTGAAGTTGATACTTTAACCGGATTAGGTTTTGCCACAACTTATTATTTCGCGATTAAAGCTTATGATAACCTCGGTAATCCTTCTCCGATTTCCAACTCTCCTTCCGGAACAACCGATGGTCCTCCGGAAATTACAGTTACTCCTACAAATCTTAGCGCTTCTCTCTTTACCGGCGGCG
>CAYLYR010000125.1:0-6954 GCA_964387835.1 uncultured Melioribacter sp. | reverse complement strand
GATATTGACGATAATCCCATTTCACCGAAAAAAAAGCTTTGGTTTTATCCAATATCCCAAGATTTCCCGTAACATCCGCCTTATACCTCACGCCTTGAATCGGCGAGTAATATCCCCAAAGCGTATTGTCGTGTACAAAGGAAAGAACCGGCACTGTAAAATACTCGTCTTCAGTCGGATAACGGTAATCCTCTAAGTTCTGCGAAGAGAGATGCATAAAACTAAATCCGCCGGATAATCGGTAAAAGCGGTTGAACGGATAAGAAAATGATGCTGTCGCCGTAAGATTTTGGAATCTCGTCATGAAGACACCGGCGTTACTTTGCACATATAAAAATCTTGCCGTGTGAAAAACCTCGAAAGCAAAATCCGTCCTCTTTGGTAAATAATAATAAGCCAAACCGTAATCACTGTTTTTTAAGTCTATCTGCATTCCGAGCTGCCCGAAGATCATGTGATCTCCAAGCATATCGCTAAAAATTAGCGATGTATATCCAAGCAATCCGTAAAAAGTGCTGTAACCCATATTTGCATTTACCAAATCTGTTGTGAAATTCACTTTATATTTATGGACTGCGTAATTTCCGTTCGAATCCAAACTTTGAGTAAAAGTATTAAGCAAATATTTGCTGCGGGAAGAATCAATTGTAATTACGGTATCTCTGCCGAAAACAAAACGGGAATAATCATTCTTCTTTTCTTCTCCTTCATCATCATTGATTGAGCCGGAAAAAATTTCGACTCCTTGCTTTTTTTGAGGGGGAACGTTTTTTACAGAATCGGAAGCGACAACGGAGTCTTTAGGCGCAGAGACTCGTGATTTTACTTCGCGTTCAACTTTACCTTTTGCAATCGCTTTGTTGGAAGTTTCACCAAAAAAAATAGAATCGGATAGCGGGTTGTAATCAGGCGAATGAAACTTACCTGAAATAACCTCATTCATAAATTCGGTATTGGGAATTTTCTTTAATACGGGCTTCTCAAAAGGAGTTAATATCATGAAAAGATTGTAACCGCTATTGAAATAAGTTGTAAAAACCAACTTTTTACCATCGGCTGAAAGTGAGAGCTGATTAATTTCATTAAGCGAATTTGTTAACGGCTTTTCCGGTAAATCGGCAATAGTAGAGACCGTATCGGTAGGTTCAATTACCAATCGTTTACGATAAATATTATCAATTCCGTTCTTATCGGAAATAAAAAGCATCGTTTTTCCGTCAGATGAAAAAACGGGAGAAATATCATCGGCGTATTCCGAATGAGTGATTCGAGTTATTTTTTTTGTCGAAATATTTACAGAATATAAATCGAGATGGTGATAATCAAAATCAACCATTCTAAAATTCTTATCTGCCGGTTTAAGATGATTTTTTCTGTCTGATGAAAAGTAAACGGTTTCGTTATCCGGCGACCAGCGAGGTTCCAAATCTGAAAAAATATCATCGGTTACCGAATAAAGAGAATCGGCTTTTATGTCATAGCAGTAAATATCGGATTGGGATGAAGTTTGTCCCGAGAAAGCAATTTTTTCCCCGTCTTTCGACCAAGACACAGAACCGATTCCCTCCATCTTCATCGGGAGAAATTTTACGTCCTTTGTCTCGGTGTTGATAATTACAATTCTATCAAATCCGCTGCTTTTCTCGGAAAGAGCAATATGGACATTATCAGGCGACCAGGTTATCGAAGGGAAAAGGATGTTAAGTTCCTCAAAATCGATTGTGTTTCCCGTCTCGAGCAACTTTTTAACATGTTTTCCGTTAATTGCATCCATTACGTAAATATCAAAATAAATATCACGATCAGAAATGAAAATTATTTTATCTCCCTGCGGAGAAATTGCCGGACTTGTATTATAATATCCGCCGACTTTTTTATTGTCGGTTAGTCTTCTGGCAAAATCTTCCGGGTCTTTTCTAATATCGATTTCGGGCCAATATTCTTTCTTGAGAAATTTCTTCCATTGTTTATTAAGCTCTTTAATATCCGAGCCGAACGTTTGCTTAATACCCTTTTTGTAGTTCCCCACATCAACGATATTGCGGAGTAATTCTCCAACCTTTTCTCTTCCGTAAGTTTTGGAAATAAAATAGAAAAAAGATTCCCCTCCGCGATAAGCAAAATATCCGTTTAATTTCTGCACATCGGGAAGATATTCGTTTATGGCGGCATCACGAATAAACATGTCGCTGTTTGTTTCCCATCCGGAAGATAAAAACTCAGCCATCCCTTCGTTGTACCAAATCGGAAGATTAAGAGTAATGTTTCTCGCAAAGAGATTCTGTAATTTCCCGCCGAAAATCATATCGTTCATTACGGCGTGAACAAGTTCGTGATGAATTACATGGCGATACCTTCGATAATTTCCATCGAAAGGAAAAACAACCCTGTTTTTAAACGGTTCGGTAAAGCCGCCTGTGCCTTGTCCGAGAAATCCCATCGTCGTGTTTGTTTCCTGGAACTCGTTGTGGGAATCGTAAAGGATAATCGGAATTCTGTTTTTAATTTTATATTGTAAATCATTTTCAATTGACAAAAGAGCCTCTTCGGCTGCTTTCACGGAAAAATCCGCAATTTCAAATCCATCTTGGTCAAAATAAATATCAAAATGCTTTGTCTTTACAAAATACCAAGTATGGTTTTTATATTGAACTTTATTCTGCCCGAACTGCGCGAAGAGTAAAGTTGAAAATATCAAAGAAATTAGAAATGTTTTTCTCAAAATTTTCCCGATTGTAATTAATCTTCCTTTTCGTAAAGTGCAAAATCGATAAGTTTCTTTTTCTCGTCAACTCGCACAACCTGAACCTTTATTTTATCCCCGAGTCTGAAAACACGTTTAGACCTTCTTCCTACGAGGGAATAATTTTTTTCATCATAAATATAAAAATCATTATTTATATCTCTAAGCCTAATTAATCCTTCCGCCAAAGTTTCCGTAATCTGAACAAAGATGCCGTAGTTTGTAACTCCGGAAATAATTCCGTGGAAAACATCTCCGATATGATTTATCATGAATTCAATTTGCTTATACTTAATCGAAATTCTTTCTGCTTGTGTTGCTTTCATTTCCTGCGAAGAAGAATGTTCGCAAATACCGTCAAGTTCATGAAGAGTGTAATTCGATTTGCCGTTGAGATAGCCGTGCAGCAAGTCGTGAACAACCATGTCGGGAAAGCGGCGAATCGGAGAGGTAAAATGTGTGTAGTACTTAAAGCCAAGTCCGTAATGCCCGATGTTATTTACCGAATATTTTGCTTTTGCCATTGAGCGAATTGCAACCTCGTTAATCACAGCTTCCTCTTCCTCACCTTTTACTTTCTGCAGCAAAAGCTGAAATTGCTTGGCGTTCTTCGCCTCTCTGTAATCGAAAGAATACCCGAGCGATTTCACAAACTTTGCAAATTCTTTCAGCTTTTCCGTGTCCGGCAAGTCGTGAACTCGATAAACAAACGGTTTAATTTCCGCTTTGTTTTTTCTTGCGCCTATTTTTGAAGCGACAATTTTATTGGCAAGAAGCATATATTCTTCAACAAGATGATTCGTGTCGATTTCCTTTTTAACTTCAGCTTTTAACGGAACTCCGTTTTCATCGAGTGTGAACTTTACTTCGGATGAATGAAAATTGATACTGCCGGAATTAAATCTTTTCCTTCGCAGAATTTTTGCAATTTTATTCAGTGTGTTTAATTCTTTGAAAAATATTCCTTTTCCATTATCCAATATTTCTTGAGCCTCTTCGTAAGTAAATCGTTTATTACTTTTGATAACGGTCTTGGCAATTTCGGATTTCACAACTTTGCCGCGAGGCGTGATTTCAACAATAACGGAAAAAGTTAATCTATCCTTATTCTGAACCAACGAGCAGATATTATTGGATAATCTTTCCGGCAGCATCGGGACGACTTTCCCCACGAAATAAACGCTTGTGCCTCGTTCCTTTGCCTCTTCGTAAATTGCGCTTCCCTTCTTTGCATAGTGCGTAACATCGGCAATGTGAATTCCGATTTTGAAATTCCCGTTTTCCGTTTGTGAAATGGAAAGGGCATCGTCAAAATCTTTCGCATCTGCCGGGTCGATTGTAAACGTCGGCTCTTCTCTGAAATCGACTCTTGTTTTTATCTCTCCTTCAGGGAGGTTAACTTTAATTTTTTTTGCTTCCGTCAGAACCTGCTTTTCAAACCGCGGAGAAAATCCGAACTCCTGCGCTATCGAATTTATCTCCACATCGTAAGAGCCGGCTTTCCCGAGAACGGTTACAACTTTAGCTTCAGGCAGAATACTTTCCTCATCCCAAACAATATCACCGACAACAACCTTATCGTTAGCTTTAGCTCCTTTAAGTTTGTTAGAAGGAATAATTATCTTATGAGGGATTTTTTCGTCTTCCGGATAAACAAACCAGAAAGACTTAGATTTCTGTAACGTCCCGACCAACTCTTTATGCTTTCTCTCGATTATATCGACAATTTTTCCTTCAAAGTTTTTCCCTCTTTTTTTAGCAAGAAGCTCAACCTCAACAATATCACCGTCAAACGCGCGCCCGATAAATTTATTGGGAATAAAAACATCCTTCACTACTTTGTCGTCGGTTAAAACAAATCCGTAACCTTTCCCTTCTCCTTTGTAAAGAAAAACTCCTCGTAATTCCTTATTCATTTCCGGAAGATAGATATACCTCTTCCCTATTCTTTCTACAAAAAACTCCTTTTCCAGCTGACGGAGCGTATGCTTCATTTGCTCATATTCAAAATCATTCAGCTTTAGTTTTTTCGCAATCTCCTTCGGCTTAATTTTAAGCGTCGGATGTTTTCTAAAAAATGCTTTTAATCTTTTTTTCATTAGAATGTTACCTTATATTTTATTGCAACTTCATCTGTCATTTGTGTATTACTGAAATACCCGGTTAAAGGTTCCCTTCGTTCAACACGGAAGGATAAATTTTTATTGAAGAAATATTCCAAGCGCCAAGTAGCCGTTGATAAATCCTGCAGCACAAGCTGACTTCCCCCTACAGAATAATAGAATCCGCCGACTCTACCTTTCAATGTAATTTTAGTTTGATAATCCGACTGTTTCACTTGAATATCATTTATCAGGTCGCCTACTTGCGCATTTAAAAATGCAGCGGTAACCGAACCAAGCATAGATGTTGCCGCGCTTGCCAATTCACTGGAAAGCTGGTACCGTTCGTTGGATGTTAAGTCACGGCTGAACTTTCCCGTAAGAATAAATGAAAAAGCATCCGAGGCGGAAAGCTGCGGATCGGCAACATTGTTGTCTATATTCTTTTTCCCGACATAAACCGAAATATTAGATTTGTCCGTCGCTATTTTTTTTGCAAGGTCTTTTAAAGTTCCGTCTAATTTTATTTTAACGGCTACAAGTTTTTCAACATCGCCGGAGCCGGCTGAAGAAGTCGCGTAATTTCCTTCATAAACCGCTTCGATATTAAAATAGGGATTGGATAAATCACCCTCGAACCGAACAAATCCGGTAGCATCAAAAGTCCGGAAAAACTCAAGACGAGAACCGGGCAGTAAATTAAAAGTACCTTGTACGGCTTGGTTACCTTCCACATTGGAAATTAATAACGAACCGTTAGTAATTACATATAATTTCTGATTAACCGTCTTCGAAAAAATAAAAGTCAGCGAAGCACGATTTTCAATCGATAAATTCAAATCGTAATCAAACAGATTTTCACCGGAAATGCTTTTCATCTCCTTTTCGCTCAATTTTTTTGACAAGAAGTCTTTCAAGAGAAGCTCGGTTTGGTTTATTTTTGTTGAGTCCACAAGATAAACATAGTCTATATCCGACAAATCAACGGACGAGGCGGAGTTCTCGTTGGCAATAGTAATATTTCCCTGTTTAATTACTAAATTTCCCGTCAGAAACGCCCTATCGTTGCGATATTCCAACTTTAGTTTTCCTTTTGTCCCGACAACCAAGTTACCGTATAAATTAGGGCTACTGTATTTCGACTTATCGTCAAGCAGCGGAAGTTCTCCCTCTGCCGAAACTGAAAATTCCTTAAACTTGTAATGGTCAAGCAAAAAAGAACCGCTAAAGTTCAGCTTTCCATTAAAACCGGATTTACCGCTCGTCCCTATGAACATCTTATTAATCGAAATAAGATTATCCTTAATTCGAAAATCTGCGCCAAGATTATAAGTCATCCCCGTACTGATAACATTAAACTTCCCTCTTCCGATTTTGGCAAAACCGTTTAATATCGGATTTTTCAACTCTCCCGTGATAGAGATTTCCGAGTTCAAACTTCCCGATTGATTGGCAAGGGAAGGAACAAATTTAGCAAACGCCGATAAATCAAAATTATTTGCTTTAAAATATAAACTTACATTTTTACCGAGAACATTTTTCTCTCCGAAAAACGGAAGAGGAACCGCACCCTTTAACGATAGGCGCTTCGTACCTTTCTTATCCACTAAAATAAGAGAAAGCAAGGAAGTAGCTCCTGAATAATTTTCCTCAAATTTCAAATCTCCGAAATTCTTTTTTCGAAAAGTAAAATCACTGCAGGTGATGTTTCCCTTAATTTTCGGCGCTGAAACTTCACCGAAGATTTTCCCATGAAGATTAACTCTTCCTTCAAACTCGTTTTGATTATTCCCTGAAATGGAATTAATCACTTTTGAGAGTGAAATGTTTTCGGCATCAAGAGAGATTTTATTTCCCCCATTTTCATTGTACAAGCCGTTAATGTTAATTTGGGCGGAATCACTTGAAAGATTAAAGTCATCTATTTTAATCACTCCTTTAGATGCCGTAAATCCGAACGGAGAATTATTCTTCCAATCTTCTCCGTTGCCGGTAAAAGCAAGATCGCTAAAATTGAAAATATCCGACGAATCCGTTATTGTAACTTTACCTTTTGAACCGAAAGAATAATTCGTATCAAGTGTTGCGGAAAAGTCAAAATCAAGATTG
>CAYLYR010000124.1:0-7022 GCA_964387835.1 uncultured Melioribacter sp. | reverse complement strand
GAACTTAATTTTTCTGTTATTGCGAGTAGCGGAGCTGCGGGGCAATCTCCGGGATATTCGGCATAGGATATTTATTCCGGGGATTGCTTCTCGTTCGGAATGGCAGAATGACTATTGTTATTTTTTGATAATCTTTTGTTCAGGCTCTTTTTTCTTTGTCCGCATCTCTCTATTTCCACCGGCAAGATGATCGAAAGAATTCATATTGTGGTAAAGGGAGATATATTCCTCCGGAGTAATTTTAGAATACCAATGATTGGATAGACGAGCGGTTACATTCACAAGAAGAAACGCTCCGAGAATAAAAACCGGAACCGTGAATCTCGAACTCCTCTTCTTTGTAATTACGTTTTCAAGAAAAAGTGTATCTTCCACAGGGCAAACTTCAACACAGCTGAGGCACGTTGTGCATTCATCGGAAATAACATAATTTACTTTATGTACTTTAATGGAGTGCGGACAAGCCTTGGTACAAAGGTTACAATCGATGCACGTGTTTTTGTTTCGTTTGATTTTGTTTAAACTCAGAAGAGAAAAGATTCCGAGCAACGCTCCGTACGGGCATAAATATCTGCACCAAAAATGTTTAATCGGAATCGAAAGGATAAAAAGAATTGCAAGTACGGTTAAAGAATATCTTGTAATATCAACAAAGAAAAACCACAATTTTAAGTCCGCAACCTTGTTGTAAGGGCTATCTAAAAAGCCTTTGAGCTGATCGGCGGACATACTTAAAATTGACCAGACAAAAAATCCCATAATTAAATATTTCAAACTTCTCAAAGGGTAATCAATTATTCTCGGCAGCTTGTAAACTTTACCGAAAAACTTCTTCTGTAAATTATCTCCGAACTCCCCAACGTGTTCCGATATAAATCCGATTGGACAAACCCAACTGCAGAAAGACTTTCCGTAAACGAATGAAATAATAAGGACAGTTAAAAAGATGAAAAAACCGGCAGGGTGAACCGTGTTAATTATTCCGGTTAGAATAAAATAGTAGAGACTCATAAAAGAACTAATCGGTAAAAATGCCTCCGCTCCGCCCGGTTTAATGTAGAGCGAGGAAACGCCGTTGGTTTGGAGAAATTTAACGAACATGTAAAATTCTATCCCAATCCAGACGGAAAAAATTATAAATGTGAGTTGTGTAAGAAGTCGGGCTTTTTCAATATTAATGTTGAGCTTCTTGAAATTCATTGTCGGCTTAGATTTCTCTCTCAATTTTTTCGGTTTTTGAACCGAGAGAGAAAGTTGTAAGATCTTTTAAAGTTATATCGGATAACACTTCATCAAAAGTTTGCTGCAGGAATTCCCAAAGTCTGCGAACCTTGCAATTTTTTGTATGAACGCATGTTTCGCTCAACCCTGAATATTTTTTACATGTTTCATCTTCGTAGAGTTTACCGCCGAGAGTTTTAAGAACGTTCCCGATATTAATTTCTTCAGGCGGACGAGAAAGAGAATATCCGCCTAAATGTCCGCGTTCGCTAACTAAAAATCCTCCGAGGCGTAATTCCCTTAATATCTTCGCCACGGTATGTTCGGGAATTTGTTCTTTATTGCTTATTTCGGGAATCGTTAAACTTTTCCCTTTGTCATATGCGGCGCTTAAATTAAGAAGGCAGCGTAAACCATATTCTTCCGATGAACTAAACTTCATATTACATATACCCCAAAAGTAATTTTGCTTCCTCGCTCATCATATCGATATTCCAAGGCGGGTCCCAAACAAGTTCAAGAGAAACGCCTCTCAAACTCGGAAGCGCCATTAAGCGTTCCTTTACCTGCATCGGCAGCGATTCGGCTACCGGACAGTTGGGGGCGGTTAAAGTCATCTTTACGTAAACAATTCCGTCATCGTCAACGTTAATCTCGTAAATCATTCCCAAATCAAAAATATTTACGGGAATTTCCGGATCATAAATTGTTTTTAACTCTTCAATTACTTCATTTTCAATTTTTTGCTTATCTACTTGTTCCATACCATCCTATTTTAACATATTTAAGATTTTTTCGAGCTTCTTAAAAAATATATCTAATTCTTCTTTTGTATTATAAAAGGAAAGGGAAATTCTTGTTGTTCCCGAAACATTAAAATGCTTCATAGTAGGTTGTGTGCAGTGGTGACCGGTTCTGACTGCAATATTTTTAGTATCAAGGAGCGTTCCGATGTCGTAATGGTGAATGCCATCTACAACAAAAGAAAAAACCGGCACACGCTTTTCCGCATTTCCCAGTATTTGTATATTGTCAAATTCACTAAACTTTTCAGCGGCGTATCTCTTTAGTTCTTCTTCGTAATTTATCATCTCGGTAATATCAAGAGCGGTAAAATAATCGATTGCCGCGGCAAGTCCCAAAGCGCCGGAAATATTGGGCGTACCGGCTTCAAACTTGTAGGGAAGTGCGTTGAAAGTCGATTTTTCAAACGTTACTTTATCTATCATTTCCCCGCCGCCGTGATAAGGAGGAAGTTCGTTCAGCAAATCTTCCCGACCATACAGGATGCCTATTCCGGTAGGAGCAAAAATTTTGTGCCCGGAAAATACGTAAAAATCACACCCGAGTTTTTGAACGTCAACTTTGATGTGAGAAACTGCCTGCGCTCCGTCTATTAAGGTTAAAATATTATGTTTTTTGGCAATATCGATTATCGTTTTAACATCATTAATTGTTCCGAGTGTGTTGGAAACATGCACAACCGAAATCAGCGCTGTCTTCTCCGAAATCAAACTTTCCAATCTTTCTAATTTCAGTACGCCGTTTTCATCAAAAGGGATGACTTTGATTTTGATTTCCTTTCCGGAGCAAGTAATTTGCCAAGGAACAATATTTGAGTGGTGTTCCATTTCGGAAATTATTATTTCATCGCCGTCTTTTATTTTTCCCGATCGGCATAAAACCGTAGCAGCGAGATTTATCGATTCGGTTGTACCTCGCGTAAAAATAATTTCGGAAGCGGAATTCGCATTAATAAATCTGCGAACGGTTTCACGCGCTTCTTCATAATTTGAAGTGGCTTCGGCGCTCAAGGCATAAACTCCGCGATGTACGTTTGCGTTTTCTTCGAGATAATAATCGGAGATTCTCTTAATTACAGATAATGGTTTTTGTGTTGTAGCGCCGTTATCGAAATAGATAAAAGGATTTTTACCTTCTTTGTTTTTCAGAAGAGGGAAATCTTTTCTTACTTGCTTAACACTAAATTCAACTTTTTCCTTTTCCATTGTTATTCTTCAATTGCCTTAAATATTCTGTTGTTAATGCTTTCTCTGACAGCATCGTTTTTTATCGGTTCAAGAAAATCGTTTGCAAAAGCTTTTATCAGCATGGAGCGGGCTGTTTCGGGAGATATTCCGCGGGAAACAATGTAGAAAAGCGCTTCTTTATCCAACTGTCCGACAGTTGCTCCGTGAGTACATTTTACATCATCGGCGTAAATTTCAAGCTGCGGCTTAGTATCGATTCTTGCTTTATCCGAAAGAAGAATTGTTTTGTTAGACTGGAACGCATTAGTCTTCTGCGAATCTTTTCTCACAAGGATTCTTCCTCCAAAGACGGCTTTTGCTTCGTCTTCCAAAATCCCTTTATAGATTTCGTTACTGAAACAGTTGGGTTTTGCGTGATCAATAAAAGTGTGATTATCGATATGGCGCTTTTCCTTTGCAATATAAAATCCGTAGAAATGCGCTTCAATGTTTTCTCCCGCAAGCTCGGCGTTGAGATTGTTGCGTACTAACTTTCCGCTTTGCGTCAGCACAAAGTGATTCAGTAAGGCATTATCTTTTAACAAGAGCTTTGTAGTTCCGATTCTAAACGCTTCGTTTCCTTCCGATTGTATCTCAAGAAAAGTAACGCGAGAATACTCTCCGCCGAAAATTTCCGTTATCGAATTGGTGAAATAGGCATTCTTTTCGGAGGAGAAATAATTAGCGAATATATTTATTTCCGTATTTTCTTCCGCTATTATTAAATTGTGCGGGGAAATAATTGTATCTCCCGCTTCGTTTGAAATAAAGATTACTTCAAGCGGAAGCTCAACGGTTTTGTTCTTCGGAACATATACGAAAAGTCCGTCAGAGGAAAAAGCGCCGTTAAGTAGATCAAACGCGCCGGGGTCGGCAACGGTTTTCCCATAATACTTTTTCACGATCTCGGGAATTGTTTCCGCCGCTTTTTTCAAACTTCCTATAAATACGTCCTTCGGCAATTCGTTTATTTCGGAATGCGCTTCACTGAAAAATCCGTTAATGAAAACTATCTTATGAGATTCGAGTTCGGAATAATAGTTTCGGTTTATTATCTCATTTAGATTTTCATCCGCAGAATCATTTTTTACGGCAGGAGTAAATCCGGACTTTAGAATAGGAGCAATATTAGTAAATCTCCAATCCTCGTCTTTTGTTGTGGGGAATTTCACATCCACAAGTTTCGCTAAGGCTTTTTCCGATTCTTCCGCAAAAAGAGGATTAAGTTCCTCTTTCATTACGCCAATCCAATCGGCATAAAGCTCGGAATATATATTCTTTTCTGCTATATCATTTTTCATCATATCCTCACACACTTTCCGCTTCGTCGGTTTTAAGCCAATCGTAGCCTTTTTCTTCAAGCTCTAACGCCAACTCTTTTCCTCCGGATTTAATAATTCTGCCCTTGTAAAGAACATGCACAAAATCCGGTACGATGTAATCGAGCAAACGCTGATAATGTGTTACTAAGATTGTCGCATTTTCAGGCGAACGGAAATAGTTAACTCCCTTGGAAACAATCTTAAGCGCATCAATGTCAAGTCCGGAATCGGTTTCATCGAGAATAGCCAATTTGGGATTGAGCATCAAAAGCTGTAAAATTTCATTTCGTTTCTTTTCGCCGCCGGAAAAACCTTCGTTTACCGCACGGCTGATAAGTTTACTATCCATGTCGAGCAAAGCGGCTTTTTCACGAATCAAAGCAAGAAATTCCTTAGCGCTGATTTCCGATTCTTTTCTGTATTTTCTTATTGAATCGATTGCGGTTTTTAAGAAAGTGGAATTTGTAACTCCCGGAATTTCCACGGGATATTGAAACGCAAGAAAAATTCCTTCTCCGGCTCTTTCGTCAGGTGAAAGCTCCAACAAATTCTTTCCGTTAAAAATCACTTCTCCTTCGGTAACTTCGTACGCTTCGTTGCCTGCTAAAACATTGGCGAGAGTACTTTTTCCGGAACCGTTTGGTCCCATAATGGCATGAACCTCACCGGCGTTCACTTCTAAATTCAACCCTTTTAGGATTTTATTTCCGGCAACGTCTGCATGTAAATTTTTAATAGTAATCATTCTATATTCCTTTTTTCATAATTCAAAATCTTTAGTTCAAAATTTATTATTAATTTTAGCCGACACTTCCTTCGAGGCTGATCTCAAGCAGCTTTTGAGCTTCCACGGCAAATTCCATAGGCAATACTCTGAAAACCTCTTTACAAAAGCCGTTTACAATCATATTTACGGCGTCTTCGGTTGGAATACCCCGCTGGTTGAGATAAAAAATTTGGTCTTCGCTAACCTTGGATGTTGTCGCTTCATGCTCAACCGTGGAGGAATTGTTATCAACCTCGATATAAGGGAAAGTGTGCGCACCGCACTTGTCTCCCATAAGCATCGAATCACATTGCGAAAAGTTCCGCGCTCCTTCCGCACTCTTGTGCACTTTTACCAAACCGCGATAACTGTTATCGCTGAAACCGGCTGAAATCCCTTTGGAAATTATTGTGCTTCTTGTATTTTTCCCTATGTGAATCATCTTTGTGCCGGTATCGGCTTGCTGGTAATTATTAGTAACGGCGATTGAGTAAAACTCGCCGATTGAATTATCCCCTTTCAAAACACAACTCGGATATTTCCAAGTAACGGCGGAACCTGTTTCAACCTGCGTCCACGAAATTTTAGCGTTCGTCTCACAAAGTCCGCGTTTCGTTACAAAATTGTAAATTCCCCCTTTTCCATCTTTATCTCCGGGGTACCAATTCTGCACAGTGGAATATTTGATTTCCGCATTATCTTTTGCTATCAGTTCAACAACAGCGGCATGCAATTGATTTTCATCGCGCTGCGGAGCTGTACAGCCTTCGAGATAACTAACATATCCGCCTTCATCGGCTACGATAAGAGTTCTCTCGAACTGTCCGGTTTCGGCGGCATTGATTCTGAAATATGTGGAAAGTTCCATCGGGCAGCGAACGCCTTTCGGAATGTAAACAAACGAGCCGTCGCTGAAAACAGCCGCGTTGAGAGCGGCATAAAAGTTGTCGGTATAAGGAACTACCGAACCGAGATATTTTTTTACGAGTTCGGGATGTTCTTTCACTGCTTCGGAGATTGAGCTGAATATTACGCCCTTTTCCTTAAGAGATTCCTTAAAAGTTGTTGCTACCGAAACCGAATCGAAGACAGCGTCAACTGCAACATTGGCAAGTATTTTTTGTTCTTCAAGGGGAATGCCCAGCTTTTCAAAAGTTGCAAGAAGCTCAGGGTCAACTTCATCGATACTGTTTAATTTCGGCTTTTGTTTCGGCGCCGAGAAGTAACGAATATCTTGAAAGTCGGGGGTTGGATATTTCACTTTTGCCCAAGTCGGTTCCTCCAATGTAAGCCAGTGCTTATATGCTTTTAATCGCCATTCGAGAAGCCATTCGGGTTCTTCCTTAATTGCTGAAATTTTTCGTATAACTTCTTCGTTTAAACCTTTGGGAAATGAAACTTCATCTAATTCGGTTACAAATCCCCACTTATATTCCGAATTGGTAACATTTTCAATCGTTTTATTTTCTTCACTCATTACTTTACCTTTTTATCTTAATCAAGATATGTAATATATCTATTCTTGATATTTTTTTCAAGATTGTTTTTTACTTTGGAAATAAAGATTAAGGGGAATTTTCCGGATGTTAATAATTAAGTTTGAGGAACAAATAAAGGTTTTTCATTTTTTTATTATTTGAAACAGATAATCCGTAAATTTAATAATATTATGATGAGTGGGAG
>CAYLYR010000123.1:0-7062 GCA_964387835.1 uncultured Melioribacter sp. | reverse complement strand
TTAAAAAATTCTTGTTCTTAAGAAACGGCTTTACGGGATACTGCTATGAGAAAAATTTTACTTCATCATCATTCTTTGCTGCATCGGTTTTGAGGGCATATCGGGGCGATTATTCATTCCATTCATCATCCCCTTCATCATTTTTCTGTTTCTCATCATCCCTTTATGTTTGTTGTGCTGCATAAATCTGTTAAATACTTTAGTCCAAGTTGTTTTTTGGTCCTTATCCAAAATATTATAGATTTTATACCAAGTACTGATTCTACTTTTTGCCATCTTTGCTTTTAAATCGGAAATTTTTCCAGTAAGTGAGAAAAGTTTATTCTCTTTTACATTGTTGTCGTTCATCATTTTTTGAAGATCTAATTTTAACTTTTGGATTTCGGATTTCGTATCAATTGCGGCTTTTTTTTGATTAAAAATAATATCATCGAACTTCTTTTCTTGCTGTGCGGTTAAATTTAATTTGTTTTTCATCATTTGGTGCATTCCGCCGAAGTTGTTGTTTTTATTCATCATCGGTTGAGCAAACATTGCCGAAATTGAGAATAAAGCGATAAGTAAAGAATAACTTAGTTTTTTCATTTTGTAACTCCTTTTATTTTTATTGGTTTTGAAAATTAGACACTAACAAGTTCATATGGGTTTAAAGAAAAAATGATTTTTTTTCTTATTCGATTTTGGTATTATTCTAATCGTGAAATTAAACCGAAGTTAAGTCCGAAGTGTCTAATGTATTGAAAACGGGAATTGATGGAAATAGAGGAAGATAAAAAACTAATTGAAGATTTTCTTGCAGGTAGCGAAACCGCTTACAATATACTGGCAAGAAAATACAGAAAAAGAATTTACTGGCAGGCGCGGCGTATGGTGGGAAATCATGAAGACGCCGATGAAATCGCTCAGGAAGTGTTGATTGCCATATATCGGAAAGTTAAGGATTTCAAACATCTTTCTTCTTTTTCGACTTGGGTTTATAAAATAACCTCCTCGCGCTCTTTGAATCTTATTCGCAGAAGAAAGATAAAGGATTTTATCTCACTTGACTTTATCATTGATAAAAGAAACAATGACGATATTGTTAAAAATTTTGAAGACAGAGAAAAAATCAAGGAAGTTGAAAAAAAATTAATGGGATTACCTGAAAAACAGAGAGAGGTTTTTATTTTGCGGCATTTTGAAGAACTTTCATATAAAGAAATTTCCGAAATAACGGGGAAAACAATCGGAACATTAAAAGCGAACTATTTTCACGCATTAAAGAAAATAGTAGGAAAAAGGTAGAGATGGAGAAAAATGATACTATATTAAAATATCTTAGCGGACTTTTAGAGGAAAAGGAAAAAGCCGATTTTGAGAAACGTTTGGCAAGTGATTCCGCATTAAAAAGTGAATTTAAAAGAATTTCCGACCAATTGAACGAATTAAGAGTTACTCCTGAGCTGGAAGAAGAGTATTTTGCCGATTTGGAACAAAAGGTGCGTGAAGCCTCTTCACATAGTTCCAAACATCTTTCGCACGGTTTTTCCTTGGCGCTCGGAACACTTTTCTCGGTTTTAATTATTTTTGCCGTAGTTAATTTTGTTTTCAATAAAACCGGTGATAATATTAATTCCGTAAAATTATCGTCCGAAATAAAAATTGAGAGTAATGAGTTAGCCTATGATTATTCAATTGATGATTTGGAAAATCTCGGCATTACGGCTGATGATTATTTATCTGCGGGAATTTCGGAAATCAGTGAAAATGACTTAATTTCATATTTTAATGAAACGGATTTTGGCGATATTTCGGATTACTTCTTTGTCGAAAATACAACTTCAGAGAACTTATCGGAAATGATTAACAAATTAAAAAATATTAAATATTAGGTGTCGGAATGAAAAAAGTGATATTAGTCCTCCTTCTGTTTTCTTTTGGAATAACTATTCTCGCACAGAGTAGTCACGAAAAAATGATGCAGAGACATAACTTGATGATGCGCAAACATGGAAAAGAATTGCGTATGTTGGAACAATTGAAGTTGATAGAATATTTGAGCTTGGATGAAAATACCGCTGTGCGTTTTTCAGCGAGACGAAATAATTTTTTAGCAAAACAAGACTCCCTTTTAATGAGAAAAAAAGTTTTAACCGATTCCCTATCGAAATTAATTGAGCAAAAAAGGAGCGCTTCGGAATATAAAACCGTTGTTAACCGGATTTTTAATGTTGATAAAGCGATGATAACAAATCGTGAAAATTACCTTAAACGCCTTTCCGACTTTCTTTCTCAGGAACAAATTGCAAAAATAGTTGTTTTTGAAAATAGGTTTAAAAAAGATATTATGAAAATGATGTTTCGGAGAAGAAACGGGATGAATCCAAAAGATATTCCTTCTTCGGAAGAATAAGTAATTATTTCAGTTGCATTTAAATAAAAGGTGTCCTATTTTTGCAGATTCAAAATGCGGAAGTGGTGAAATTGGTATACACGCTATCTTGAGGGGGTAGTGCTCGTAAGGGCGTGCGGGTTCAAGTCCCGCCTTCCGCACAAAGTTTTTATAAAAGGGAAAGGAAATAAATATGAAAAAGTACATAACTCTTGCCGTTGTTTTCCTTGTTGCAGTTGTAACTTTAACCGCCCAGGTTGCCGATATGACAAATCAAGCCAAGGAATTGTACAATGCCGGTAATAAATTATTGAAATCCGGTGATTATAACGGAGCAATTGAAAAATATGATGAAGCTCTAAAAAACTCCGAAGATTACAGAATCTTATACCAGAAAAGCATTGCACTAAAAAAGTTAAGAAAATATAAAGATGCCGAAGGTATTTTATTGAGATGTATTAAGGCAAACCCCGATTTCCCATCAGCTTATAACGGCTTGGGAACAACCTATTATGCCCTTAAAGAATATCAGAAAGCAATTGATGCTTTCAAAAACTTTATGGAAAAATCAGATAAAGTAAAGCTTAAAAAACGCGCAAAGTTGTATCTTTCCATTGCTTACACAAAATTAGCGGACGTTGAGAAGAGAAACGGAAATAAAGATAAAGCTCTTAAAGCTCTGAACGAAGCCGTAAAATTCAATCCTTATGACGCTTCTTACCTTATGATGGCTGAACTTTACACGGACAAAGGCGAATTCCAAAAAGCATTGGATGCCGCAAATAATGCTCTTAAATATAGAGGAAAACGCTCTAAGATTTCCAAAGGCGCAGTTTATTATTACAAAGGTTTAGCCTTAAAAGGTTTAGGCAAAAAAGATGAAGCGAAGAAAAGTTTTAAGTTGGCTCTTACCGACAGACAATACAAGCAAAATGCAAAATACGAATTAAAGATGCTAAAGCTTAACAGATAGTTTTTATTATAAAGTTAATTTATATTTAGCCAACCTTTTCGGTTGGCTATTTTTTTAGGGAGAGAAGGAGTTTGAAGTACAAACATATTTTATGGGATTGGAACGGAACGCTTTTCGATGATGTTGTTTTATGCGCCGATATTATGAACAATATCCTAAAAAGAAGGAACATGAAAAATATTTCTCTTGAGGATTACAAGGAAGTGTTCGATTTCCCGGTACGAAATTATTATAAAGCAGTGGGGTTTAGTGAGTTAAATGATAAACTTTTCCATGAGCTAAGCGTTGAATTTATAGAAGAATATGAAGATAGAAAATTAGATTTCGGATTAAATAAAGATGCGCTTACTATTCTTGATAAAATTCATTCGGCGGGAATTCAACAATCGGTATTATCGGCTTATTCACAACAAACTTTGGAGCAAATAGTAGAACATTACGGAATAAGGAAATATTTTGTGAGCCTGAGCGGATTGGATAATATTTATGCGGCAAGTAAGGTGGAAAACGGCAGACGTTTGGTAAAACGACTGGGGCTTTCATCGGGAGAAGCGCTGATGGTAGGAGATACGCTGCACGACAAAGAGGTCGCGGATGAAATCGGCGCCGATTCGGCACTGCTTGCGTCCGGGCATCAATCCAAAGAACGGCTTCTTAAATCAGGCGTTCCGGTTATCGATAATTTATTAGAATTAGAAAAAATTCTTTTTTAGAAAAAGGAAATTGAAAACTGCATTTCGTATCTTGGTTAGAAGGTGAGTTTAATATTCGGTGCGGAATAATTTATTATAAGCGTCCGGAGGATTCATCTGTTGTAGATTGGGCAAAAGATTACATCCTCAGATTTTTTGAAGCTGTTCTATTGGCAAAAAGTCGGTATAAAGAAAATCTAAGAAAAGAGTAAACCGTTTTTTATGTGGTTTGCTGTGGTTTAATAAAATTCCACCTTGAAGGCAATATCACCTTCAAGGCGGAAATTAATATTACATGTTATCGATAATTGCATTTAATGTCGGACTTGGGCGCATAGCTTTTTCTGCTAAATCATCATCAGGCAAATAGTAACCTCCGATGTCAACCGGTGCGCCTTGTGCGGCGAGGAGTTCGGAATTAATTTTTTCCTCGTTTGCTTTTAATTCTTCGGCTACTTTAGTAAAGCGTTCTTTCAATTCCGCATCTTTATCTTGTGCCGCAAGCGCTTCAGCCCAATATGCAGCAAGGTAATACGTTGCGCCGCGGTTATCTATTTCATTAACCTTACGGGAAGGCATTTTCCCGTTCTCAAGATATTTCCCTACCGCAATGTCAAGGGTTTCAGCCAAAATCGCCGCTTTTTCGTTTTTATCTTTTTCCGCAATCATCTCAAAGGATGGAACCAGTGCGCAATATTCTCCGAGTGAATCCCATCTTAAATGTCCTTCTTTTAAAAACTGCTGAACATGTTTGGGAGCAGAACCTCCGGCTCCGGTTTCAAACAATCCGCCGCCGGCAAGTAATGGAACAATCGAAAGCATTCTCGCGCTCGTTCCGAGTTCGAGAATCGGGAATAAATCGGTTAAATAATCACGAAGTACATTTCCCGTTACGGAAATTGTATCCAATCCTTTCCTTACTCTTTCGAGCGTAAATCTCATAGCATCGTCAGTTGCCATAATTCTGATGTCCAATCCGGTAGTATCATATTCGGGCAGATATTTTTTTACTTTTTTAATCATTTCGGCATCATGCGCTCTCTTTTCGTCAAGCCAGAAAATTGCCGGCGAACCTGAGGCTTTAGCGCGGCGAACCGCCAAACCGACCCAGTCTTTAATCGGAATATCCTTAGCTTGGCAACCGCGGAAGATGTCCCCTTTTTCAACCGGTCTTTCCAAAACAACGTTTCCGTCAAAATCAACTATTTTGATTTTACCGTTATCGGGAGCTTCAAATGTCTTATCGTGGGAGCCGTATTCTTCGGCTTTTTGCGCCATTAATCCGACGTTGGAAACATTTCCCATTGTCGAGGGGTCAAACTGTCCGTTTTTCTGCGCATCTTCAATTACTACTTGATAAAAAGTTGAATACGTTCTGTCGGGAATCATTGCAAGAGTATCCTGCAATTCGTCCTTTTTGTTCCACATTTTACCGCCGTCGCGAATTACAACCGGCATGGACGCATCGATAATTACATCGTTCGGGACATGCAGATTTGTTTTTCCTCCGCCTACCATTGCCAAATCGGGACGAGTTTCATATACCTTATTAATGTCGGCAATAATTTCGTTTTTCTTTTCTTCAGGAAGTTTCTCTAATTTTTTTAGAATGTCGGACAGACCGTTGTTAACATTAGCGCCGATTTCTTTTAATGTATCGGCATGCTTTTCAAGAGCATCCTTAAAGTAAACCGAAACGGCGTGTCCGAACATAATCGGGTCCGAGATCTTCATCATTGTGGCTTTTAAGTGGAGGGAAAGAAGAACATTATCTTTTTTTGCTTCTTCAATTTGCTCTGCGTAAAATTTTCTTAAAGCAGCAACGTTCATCACTGTTGCGTCAAGAATTTCGCCTTCAAGGAGATGGAGTTTCTCTTTTAGCAGAACTTCTTCGCCGTTTTTGTTTTCAAAAATAAATTTCACATCTGTTTCTTTATCCATTGTAACGGAAACTTCGTTGCCGTAAAAATCATTATCGTTCATGTGAGCAACGCGTGTTTTTGACCCCGATTCGGGCCAAGGTTTCATCATTTTGTGCGGATTTTTTTTAGCGAAATTTTTAACTGCGGCTGCCGGGCGTCTGTCGGAGTTACCTTCACGTAAAACCGGATTAACAGCCGAGCCGAGATTTTTTGCAAATCTTGCCTGAAGCTCTTTTTCGGCATCGTCTTTCGGTTCTTCCGGATAATCGGGAATATCGTAACCTTTCGACTGCAGCTCTTTGATTGTTGCGCTCAACTGTGGAATCGACGCGCTGATGTTGGGTAATTTAATAACGTTTGCGTCGGGAGTTTTAACTATTTTCCCTAACTCCGCGAGATTATCCGGGACTTGTTTTTCTTCAGGAAGTCTTTCGGGAAAGTTTGCAATAACTCTTCCGGCAAGAGAAATATCTTTCGATTCAATTTCAATTCCCGTTCCTTTTGTAAAAGCTTTTACTATCGGAAGCAGTGAATATGATGCGAGTAAAGGCGCTTCGTCAGTTTTTGTCCAAATGATTTTATTTGTTGCCATATAACACCTCTGATTTAATAGATTTAATAAAAAAGTAGCAAAAATAGAGATACTTATCTTTTTTCAAAATACTTTTAAAATTATAAACATTTAAGATAAATAGAAAGGTGAAAAAGATAAAAGAGACAAGACAAAAGTAAAAAGACAAAAGTAAAAAGTTTATAAATCAAAAAATTCAAGTAATTGCTTAAAATATTTGTTCTCAACACACAGCTTGCGATTACAGAATACACGACTTAGCTTGTCATTCCGAGAAATGGAGCGAAGCGGAATGACGAGGAATCTTTCTTCTCGCGTGAAAGATTTCTCACCCTTCTTTCGTCAGGGGTCGAAGAGACAAGACAAAAGTAAAAAGACAAAAGTTGAATGTTCGTAAATCAAAAAAATCAAGTTATTGCGATTACCGAACTTTCGCAGAATTTTTCTATGCTTCCAAACCTTCAAGATTTTACTGAACGCTGTGCGCTGACAGCTGAACGCTGAAAACAACTCCATCTGTTAACGGAAGCGCT
>CAYLYR010000122.1:0-7095 GCA_964387835.1 uncultured Melioribacter sp. | reverse complement strand
AGAGGCGCGTTCAGAAAATAATTCTGAAAATGTATTTTGAATTGTTGTTCATAAAAGATTGTAAAAGCGCGATGATAGATAATGACGTTAGGAGATACGCAGAACTGTGAGTTTTATCATAGGAAAAGTAAACATATTTCCTTAGATTATTTTATCATTTATTCTCGAAATTTGTTAGTCTTCATAATTTTTAAAATATGATGGAGGTTACTATGAAAAAACTTTTCCTTCTTATTCTTTTAATGTTCATACAAGTTTATTCACAACAAAAATCCGATGTAATTGTTTACTCCCAAAACAACACCGGTTTTCAACACGGTTTTCAGGATTTTGCCGTGGATGATAATGGGCAAATTATCCAAGTCGGGACTTACTCTGACGCATTAAATCCGGGAGGCGTAACCGTTTTCGACGGAACACATTGGAAGTTTACGAAACAGGGGGAGAATAATTTCGCTTTCAAAACTGCATATAGAGTATTCTATTCCTCAAACAGCGGAACGTATTATGTTTACGGGGGTATATTACGAAGTGATGTCGCAGGGCAAGCATATTTTATTCAGAAGTTTAATTCCTCAACTAACTCATGGGAAATAATAGGCGATTCAAATTCATTTAATTATTTCCAAGGTGTAATAGATTTTTATGTAAATGAAACCGGTGAAACTTACGCAACCGGAAGCGGCGGCTTTTGGAAGTTATCACCGGGCTTATCTGAAAAAATTTTTCCGGAAAATAATCCATGGTTTTCCCCTGATTATATTTTGCCTAAACCGGATGGTTCAATGTATCTTATTGATGACTGGACTGACGGTTGGGGAGGCTCGCATATTGCATTATGGAATTATAACGGAACAGAGTTAGATACAATTGATACTTCTATTGATTCGGCTTATTCAACAAAAAACGTTACTCTTGATGAATACGGAAATATTTGGATGCTTGATTCATATGCAGTTAATACGCTGGTTAAATATTCCGGCTCGAGCATAAGAACATATAGTATTCCTGCCGAGAGTAATGTTTCCGCTCGCACTATGGCTCGCGATGGCGATAATTTATGGTTCGGAATGAACACTAATGGCAATATTCTGTTAAAAAAATTCAATATAGTATCGGAAAATTGGGAAACATTTGATTTAGGTCAGGCTCCATGTTTTCCTTATAGTACAAGCACTATAAAAATAGTTGTCAAAGGAAATTATCTCTATTTAAATAATCAGTTTTATATTGTTAAATACGATAAGACCCAAAATCAAATAGCTGCCATATGGTCGGAATATAATACGGGATTACCAAACGATGCTTCCGGACAAGACTTAACGACAATACATATTGATAAATTCGGACATTATTGGGTTAACTCTCTTAATAGAGGAGCTGCGATGTTTAATGGAGAGCGTTGGCGCACATACAGCAGCTGCGAAATAAATAATTATTTGATAGCAGTTTCATGGGACCTTACAACCGATGGACACGGCAGAGTTTATACAATCGGAGACAGCTTAAGGTATTTGGATAATGGAGTGTGGCATTCGGTTTTCCCTACTTCAAGTGAAGCTCAAAATTTTTATGGAATTGCTGTAACAGTTGATGATAGTAACCATGTTTGGTTTGCCGATTCCTATAACGGGTTGGGTAAGTATAATCCTGATAACGGTAGTTTTACATTCTACAATTCGGGCATTGCTTCGTTAAGCGTAACAAAAGTAATGGCTGCAAGTGACGGAAGAATCTGGCTCGGTTATGGTGTAAGTGCTAATTCATCCGCATCCGTTTTTGATGGAAATACATTCACTAATTATTTTTATGATGACGGTATAACTCTCACATCTACAACGGGAATTTGTGAAACTCCAAACGGCGAAATTTGGTTCGCTTTCCAGAATGGAATTGCAAAATTTGCCAATGAAACGTGGACATCCTACACAATCGAAGATTACAATATTCCTTTAACGGAAATAAGAGCTATTGTTTCCGATGCTAACGGAACTATTTGGATTGGGGGAATGTCCTCTGACAATTTAAAGATTTATTCTTTCGACGGAAATCAATTTACCGAACACTTGATTAGTGAGGATGCCGTTAGCAATGTAAGGGATTTGGCTTATGATGAAAACGGAAATATTTGGATTGTTTCCGGTTCGAATGTCTTTGTTTATAATCCGAGCGGCAATGTGATTATTGGTGTAAATGATGAAATTAATACGGAGGCTGAGCAATTTGTTTTAAACCAAAATTATCCGAATCCGTTCTTCAAAGGTTCCGGTGGAAATCCTACAACGACGATTGAATATTCGATTCCAATTGTAAGCGCGAAAAATTTTTCGCTTCAACGAAACGTACAATTGAAGATTTATGATATTCTCGGTCGCGAAGTTGCAGAGCTTGTAAATAAAAAGCAAGCGCCGGGGAATTATTCTGTAAAATTTGATGCGAACAATTTACCGAGCGGAATTTATTTCTACACACTACGCTCCGGTGATTTTATTGCCACAAAGAAAATGATTTTGATGAAATAATATCAAATGTTTAAGTGAACTGAGATGATGTTTTGAGCAATTGGCGTTCAGTTTTTTTTGAACGCTGATTTGCTTTTTTTTTATTTTTTCTAATTCAATGATAAGAGCGTCAAACGCATATTTTCGATCCGTAAATCATATCAACCCGAAATTATACACCAATAAAAAATCTTGACTATTACCTCTTACATTCTTAGTTTTTGCCTTTTATTATTGGAATAAAATCAGGAGAAGAGTAGTGGCAGATAATAATTTCAAACCTTACGTCCCACCCGAAAATAATATGAAAGAATTTACATTTAAAGCAATATTTCTCGGCGTTGTTTTAGCAATGATCCTCGGCGCGGCGAATGCCTATCTCGGACTTAAAGCCGGAATGACTGTTGCCGCAACATTTCCCGCAGCTGTAATTGCGATGGCAGTATTAAGACCGTTCAAGGGAAATATTCTTGAAGAAAATCTTGCGCGTACAACCGCTTCAGTTGGTGAAGCATTAGCCGCGGGAGCAATTTTTACAATTCCGGCTTTTGTAATGAGCGGCGTGTGGACTGATTTTAATTATTGGGAAAGTTCTCTCCTGATGCTTGTCGGAGGCGTTCTCGGCGTTCTGCTGATTACAATTTTACGTAAAACATTAGTCCAAGATAAATCGCTTCCTTTCCCCGAAAGTCAGGCTTGCACGGAAATAGTTAAAGCGGGACAAGGCGGGAAAACCGGTGCTAAATATGTGGTTTGGACTTTGTTAATCGGCTCGGTGATTGAAGTCTTCAAAAACCCGAACGGTATTACTTTGATAAAGGATTCCGTGAAAGGTTTTTTCCAATTCGGATTATCGAAAATAAATTTGCTTAACAGTAAAGGCGAGGTATTAACAAGCATTAAACAGAAGGGCGGTGTGTTAATTCCAAGTCCCGTCGCTTCTCCTGCGTTTCTCGGTGTAGGTTACATAATCGGTTACAGACTTTCAGCCATCACTTTTTCCGGCGGTATTTTCGGTTGGCTGTTTCTAATGCCGATAGTTCTTTTCCTTGTTTATGGAGATGTAAGTTCATTATCCGCTTCCGGTACGGATTGGATTCAAATTGCCAAATCCACTTACGATGCAACGGTAAAGCCGATTGCAGTAGGCGGAATGCTTGTCGGCGCGTTCTATACGCTTTTTAGTATGCGTTCAAGTTTAGTACAAGGAATCGGTAAAGGAATAAAAGATATTAAACAAGCCAAAGCGGATGGAAATACTCAGCTTAGAACCGAAAAAGATATTCCTTTCGGAACAATATTAATTTCTGTCGGAGTTATTTTTGTCGCAATGATTGTTGTTTATAATTTATTTACGGATGATTTCGGAATCTCTATTTTAGCGGCGGTGGTAATGGCGATTGCAGCGTTTGTGTTTGCGGCTGTTGCCGGGTATCTGGTCGGCGTAATCGGAAGTTCTTCCAATCCTATTTCAGGACTAACGCTTTCCACTCTTTTGATTGCAGCTGTATTAATGGTGCTTGTCGGCTTAACCGGAAACCACGGCGTTGCCGCGTCTCTTGCGGTTGCCTCTGTTGTTTGCGTTGTTGCAGGCGTTGCAGGCGATATGATGCAGGATTTGAAAGTCGGGCAGATGCTTGGAGGAACTCCTTGGAAAATGGAAGTTGCGGAATTAATCGGTGTGGTTTTTGCAGCTATGGTAATGGTTTTTCCGATTATGCTTTTACATCAGGCAAACGGTATCGGCAGCGATGCTTTACCTGCGCCTCAAGCCGGTTTAATGGCGATGATTAGTAAAGGAATTGTAGGCGGACAAATGGCTTGGCCCCTTGTTATAGCGGGAATGTTTTTTGCAATTGCTCTTATTCTTGTAAAAGCTCCCTCTCCGATGTTAATTGCGGTAGGAATGTACTTACCGTTTAATACTACGTTCGCAATTTTTGTCGGCGGACTTATTAAACTTATCGTTGATAAAGTTACTGATAAAAGAGCTAAATCCGATGATGAAAAAGATATTGTCAATAACACCGGATTGCTTCTTGCTTCGGGGCTTGTTGCGGGCGAGGCGCTTGTAGGAATAATTCTCGCCGGCTTTGTCGGAGCCGGAATCAACTTGAAAGAAGTTTTCGGCTTGCCTGCTGAGTTCGATGGTTACTGGACTCTCGGCGTTTTGGTATTTATTCTTCTTGGTTACGTGCTGATAAAATATCCGCTGAAAGAACTCAGAGAGTTTCAGCAAAATACAATTCAGACTAAGAAGATGAATTAACATAAAAACTAATATTGATAATAAAAGAGCGGCAGCTTTAAGCCGCTCTTTTTATGTGAAAAAATTATGACTTTGGTAAACGATAATCAAAATATTTTAAAGCCGGAACCTTCTGCTTTATATAGATGGGCAGTGCTGATATTTGTCAGTATCGCGATGTTCGGCAATTATTATATTTACGACAGCATTGCTCCTTTGGCTGATGTTCTTGCAAAGCAGCTCCATTTTACCGATTCCGATATCGGGCTGCTTGTCGGGATTTACAGCGTTCCTAATATCTTTATGGTTCTTATCGGCGGAATTATTATAGATAGATTCGGTACGAGGCTTTCTACTTTTACTTTCACTTTATTGATTTTTCTCGGAGCTTTAATTACCGCCTTTTCCGGTGGCGAGCTTTGGATTATGGCTCTCGGACGTCTCGTTTTCGGATTAGGCGCAGAATCAATGATTGTGGGCATTACAACCGTAATCGGAAGGTGGTTTAAAGGAAAACAGTTATCGTTTGCATTCGGAATAAACTTGACTATTGCCAGGCTCGGTTCTTTCGCAGCTTTGAATTCACCGACTTGGGCTAAATCCTTATATGCGAACTGGCATGCGCCTTTATTGCTTTCGGTTGGCGCCGGAGTTATTGCCGTTGCCGCAATAATCATTTATTGGGGACTTGATGTTAACGCCGAAAAGAATTACAGAATGACACCCGTTCCCAAACAGGACGAATTCCATCTGAAATCTATTTTTTCATTCAGCAAGTCCTTTTGGTATATTGTAATGCTTTGCGTTACTTTCTATTCCGCAATTTTCCCGTTTGAAACTTTTGCGATTAAATTTTTTATAGACGTTCATCATATTTCACGTTCCGCGGCAGGATTTCAATTAAGTATGCTGAAAGTTTTTGCAATGATATTATCGCCCCTTTTCGGATTGCTTTCGGATTACATCGGTAAGCGTGCAATTATGATGATGATAGGCTCGGCTCTGTTGATGCCGGTTTATTTGTTAATGGCTTACACGCATGTTTCTCTCTATATTCCGATGGCGATGATGGGAATTGCATTCTCCCTTATTCCTGCCGTAATGTGGCCCTCGGTGGCAATTATTATTGAAGAGAAAAAACTCGGGACCGCATACGGATTTATGACAATGGTGCAGAATATCGGATTGGCTCTGTTTAATTTCTTAATCGGCGGAATCAACGATGTTACGGGAGGATACAATGCCGGAATGTGGACGTTCTCAATACTCGGTTTCGTGGGATTTTTCTTTGCATGGATGCTGCATAAAAGTGAAACGGGACCAAATAAACACGGATTGGAAGAAGGAATGAGAAAATCAAATGCGTAAAGATAAAAACATCAATAGAGAACCGGAAGATATCGGGGAAGTAATTCCCAAGCAAAGCTGCAACTTTGAGGAGAAGGAAGGATTAATAACCGTT
Organism: uncultured Melioribacter sp.; assembly: GCA_964387835.1. Classification (GTDB taxonomy): domain Bacteria; phylum Bacteroidota; class Ignavibacteria; order Ignavibacteriales; family Melioribacteraceae; genus WGAL01. Next base: position 884 of record CAYLYR010000122.1, on the reverse strand, counting down.
TTATATGTTGAAGAAAATCCTTCCTTTATCGATAGAACATTTTTTAAGAAATTTGTAAAAAAACCTCATCGAGTGGATTTGGATGAAATCGGTTCTTTTATATGGAAGAATATTGACGGTCATTTAACGGTCGATGAAATAACGGCTCTTGCCGAAGAACATTTCGGCGAGAAAATTGCGCCGGCAAAAGAACGCGTTCAACTCTTTATAAATCAGATGTTCAGAACAAAATTGATTAAACTTTTCAGAAAAACTTATTAATTTTTTATTATCTTTATTATCAAATCTTTTAGCGAGACTATTTTGAAAAAATTAGTTCTAATTATCATATTTTTATTGTCAGGAATATTTTCCAAGTCGGATGCGCAAACTTTCGGTTTCGGATGCCTCGGCTTAAGCGGAGTGTTCGGCGGATACAGTTACCAGTACTATCAAGCGGACGGATTGAACAACTTCCTTGCGGCGGAGTTCGCAGATAATCAGTCCGGCAATAAGGAGGAATTCAAACGTGGGGAAGGTTTTATTGTCGGAGCTAATATTCTTAAGGTTCAATTCAGCTCACTTTTTTTCAGCTTAAAAGGATTTTACCAATTTTCACAGGAAACTAAAAACATTGCTCATACGAATAGCCCTCACAATAACTCATATCAGTTCAATTTTAATTACTGGGGAGCAGGAATTGATTTCGGGTTTCCGCTCGGGAGTTTTATCTCATTAAAGTTAGTAGATGCGGGAGTAACATATTCCGATTTATCCCTAAAAATTTCTGAGAAAATAGGCGGAGAAACTATTCCCGTTACAACTTATAAACAGCAAAAGCCTGTGTTGGGTTATTATGTCGGCAGCGGCTTGATATTTAACATTATTTCAAATTACATCTCTTT
>CAYLYR010000121.1:0-7122 GCA_964387835.1 uncultured Melioribacter sp. | reverse complement strand
TTAAAAACTTGGAACAATTCCTTACTCCCTTTTTTTAATTAACTTTGATTAAAAGATTTGCGTTAGAAATAATTAATCGGAGTAATTAATGGGTATTTTAGTAGAAAACCTAACAAAAACTTATGGAACGCAAAAAGCTGTCGATAACATTTCCTTCCAAGTTGAAACCGGCGAAATACTCGGATTCCTCGGACCAAACGGCGCCGGAAAAACCACCACAATGAAAATAATCACAACATTTATGGCGCCGAGTTCGGGTAATGTGGAGGTTAGCGGAATTTCGATTTACGACGACCAGGAAGCGATTAAAAAGAAAATCGGTTACCTCCCGGAAAGTAATCCGCTTTATCAAGATATGCCGGTTCTCGAATATTTGGAATTTGCGGCTCTTATTCAGCAGGTACCTAAGGAAAAGGTTAACGGCAGAATAGCGGAAATGGTTCATCTTACGGGATTAAATTCCGAAAAACATAAAAAGATAGGTGAACTTTCCAAAGGTTTTAAACAGCGCGTCGGACTCGCCCAAGCGCTAATTCACGACCCTGAAATACTGATTCTCGACGAACCGACTACAGGACTTGACCCGAACCAGATTGTTGAGATCAGAAACTTGATAAAAGAAATCGGACGTGAAAAAACAATTATTTTGAGTACACACATCCTACCGGAAGTTGAGGAAACTTGCGACAGAATTTTAATTTTGAACAACGGTAAAATTGTTGCAAACGGAACTTCACAAACGCTACGCAGCAAAGCTTCGGGTAACCAAAGCATTCGCGTACAAATTCTTGATGCAAAATCCGATATTATTATTCCCTCGCTCCAAAGTATTTCCGGTGTTTCGTCGGTTGATTTTATTGCCGATGAGTTTAATACTTTTTTACTTACTTGCACCGACGACGAAAACATTCGTCGCGAAATTTTCAAAACGTGCGTCAATAACAACTGGTTCTTATCCGAGATGACGCCGATAGAAACCAAATTAGAAGACATATTCCGTGAACTAACTATGAATTAAGCCATGAGTACTTATTTAATTATTGCAAAAAGAGAAGTTTCATCATTTTTCGATTCGCTTACAGCCTACGTTTTAATAACGGTATTTTTGGGATTAAGCGGATTTTTTACTTGGCTTTACGGCTCCGATATTTTCTTCATCGGACAAGCTTCGCTTCAATCCTTTTTTTCCGTAGCTTATTGGTCGCTCTTCTTCTTTATTCCGGCTCTTACAATGCGCTCGATAGCCGAAGAAAAAAAGAGCGGAACTATTGAGATGCTTCTTAGTAAGCCGGTGAGTGATTACCAATTGGTAATGGGAAAATTCATTGCCGATTTCGAGCTTATTTTTATTGCGCTTCTTTTAACGCTTCCTTATTACATAACGGTTTCGTTTCTCGGTTCGGTTGACCATGGAGCCGTATTATGCGGATATTTGGGAATGCTCCTGATGAGCGCCGCATTAATCGGAATTGGAATTTTCGCGAGCAGTTTAACCAACAATCAGATAGTGGCTTTCCTTCTTTCTCTCTTTATCGGATTGTTTTTCATCATCATATTTGATGTTCTCTCCGGAGATTCCGCAGGAGCGTTAGCGCAATTATTCAACTATCTCAGCATTTCAACTCATTATGAATCGATGTCGCGCGGGGTTATTGACTCCCGTGATATTATTTACTTTTTATCCCTTTCGGGATTATCAATTTTTTCAGCGACAATGGTTTTATCGAAAAGAAAAATAGTGGATTAATATGTACACGAAAAAGAATTTTTATACGATAATCGCTCTATTTATCGGAGTTATTGTTATACTTAACTTTCTGAGTGATAAACTTTACACTCGTTTGGATTTTACTGCCGACGGCAGATACAGTTTAAGCAAAGCAACAAAAAACATCTTGGACGACCTCTCCGCTCCGGTAACCGTTACGGCATATTTTTCTAAAAATCTTCCTCCCGATGTTGAGCAGGCGCGCGAAGATTTGCGGGATATGCTGATTGAATATTCCAACTATTCGGACGGGATGGTTGTTTACGATTTTGCGGATCCCAACTCCGACCCTAAAATTGAGATGAAAGCTCAGCAAGCCGGAGTAAGACCGGTTATGATAAACGTGCGGGAAAAAGATCAGATGAAACAGCAGAAAGCTTATCTCGGCGTTGTATTACAATACGAAGATAAAAGTGATGTAATTCCGCTTGTGCGCCCCGGCTCACCTTTGGAATACCAACTTTCTTCGTCAATAAAAAAAATAGCGGCAACAAATAAACCGACGGTTGCTTTTCTTCAGGGAAACGGAGAACCGAGTTTAGACGAAATGCTTCAGCTGCAGGAAGCCCTTTCGGTTACGCACGATATTAAAGAAGTTACATTTACCGATACTTCCGGCGTTCCCGATGGAATTAGTACACTTGCAATTATTGCTCCGTCCGATACAATAAAACCGAAGTATATAAAATACCTTGATGATTTTCTCAAACGAGGCGGAACGATTGCTATCGGACTAAACCGAGTTAAGGGAATACTGACCGAGGCAAAAGGCGTTGCAGTAAACACCGGCTTAAATGCGTGGCTTAATAAATTCGGTATCGACGTGAAACAAAACTTCGTAATAGACGAGCAATGCAGTAACATTATGGTTACTCAGCAGCAGGGGATGTACAGAATCAATACTCCGATTCAATTTCCTTATTTACCGATTGTAACAAATTTTGCAAAAAATAATCCTATTACTTCGGGATTAGAATCGGTAATGTTTCCTTTTGTCAGCTCAATCGATTACTCAAAAATCGATAGCAGCTTAAAAGTTACTCCGTTGGTTTTCAGTTCCAAACATTCGGGCAGTGAAAATCCACCGCTCTATTTTAATGTATCTCGCAAATGGAAACGCTCTGACTTTACGATGCCTGCACAAGTCTTAGGGATTTCGGTAAGCGGGAAATTATTCGGAGATAAAAACAACAAGCTAATTGTTTTCGGAGATGGCGATTTTGTTGTGAACGGCAGCGGAAAACAGATGCAGAAACTTCAGGAAGATAATATCAATCTAATGGTAAATGCAATCGATTGGCTTTCCGATAATACCGGATTAAACGCTTTACGCACCAAAGCAATTACCTCACGTCCGATTGACAAAAATATTTCCGAAAGCACAAAAACAATAATCAAATATGTGAATTTCTTGTTACCTATTATAATTCTGATACTTTACGGAATTTTTAGATTTGAATCGAAGAAAAAATTAAGAAAAAAATTAGCGGCTATTGATTATGAAGAATAACAAATCATTAAAATATCTCGGTATTACATTCGGCGTTTTACTGCTGATTTGGATTCTGACAATATTGTTCGGAGCAGGTAAAGCCGATAGAAACATAAAATCTAAATTATTCGATGCCGATACTTCGGCGGTTACAAAAATTATTATTTCACCGAAACGAACCGGCAAAAACGTTACGGAAACAAAACTTTTAAGAGATAACGGAAAGTGGTTAGTTGTTATCAGCGCTAAGAAAAAAGTTTCCGTACCTAAGGATAAAATTAACGGTTTGTTAAGAACCATTGAGAACATCAAAATTCTCCGTCTTGCGTCCAAGTCGCCTCGCAAATGGGTTGCGTTCCAAGTCGATACAACTGCTACGCGAGTTAAGGTCTTTGACGGTTCCGATTTGATTGCCGATTTCAGAGTGGGAAAACTTAACTTTAAAGGACGTAATCGGATTTTCACTTACGTCAGGAACAATGATGAGAACGAGACTTACGTAACCGAAGGGTTTCTCGGCGCAACGTTTAACAGAACTCCCAACTCCTTCAGAAACAACTATCTGCTTAAATCGAATTACAAAGATTGGAGTAAACTGCAATTCGATTATCCCGCGGATTCATCATTTACAATTGATGCAAAAAACAACAATTGGTTTGTAAAAAACACTAAATTGGACTCCGCGGAAACCGTGAAATATCTTAGAGCGATTCAAAACCTAAGCAGCAGTAATTTCATTGATGAATTCCCCGACTCACTTTCCAAAACACCGGTGATGATTTTAACAATTACCGAGAAATCGGGGAAAATTCACACAATAAAATGTTACGGAAACGAAAAACTTTGGGTTTTACAATCCTCCGACAACACGGAAGCATATTTTAACGGAAACAAGACCAACCTCCGTGAAAGAATTTTCAAATCGAAAGAAGATTTTCTGAAGCATAAAAAATCGAAACGTAGAAGAGTAAAAAAAGACTACAAACGACACATAAAAAAATAAACTGCAGAGAATAAAAGAATTCGGCAATCTCGAAATTTATTTCACATATTTATTTTGTCTCAAATAAAAAGCCCCGTTTCCACGGGGCTTAATTTATATAATTATTAATAACATTATCTATCTAATTATAAACGCTTGGCACGCCAACAATGCTGTACCAAGGACAAGAAAGATAAATGTTACGTACAATATTGCTGCTACTTTTGACATATTCACCTCTCTTTTTTCCCGACAAAATTGTAAAGAACCATTAATTAATAATTATTATTTAAGCAATAACATCTTCTTTACTACAACATTCGCATCGGTTGAAACTCTGTAGAAGTAAACGCCTGAGTTCACTTTTGCGCCGCTATTATCGGTAGCATTCCAAATTACGGAATGATAACCGGCTTCTACGGTACCGTTTACTAATGTTGCAATTTCTCTACCGAGTATATTGTAAACAGCGATAGTAACATGAGCCGCTTGAGGCAGCTGATATTTAATCGTTGTTGTCGGGTTAAAGGGGTTCGGGTAGTTCTGCATTACGGCAAATTCCTTAGGCATATTACCGCCGTTATTTTCTACGCCCGTAACACCGTTGGTATTAAATACGCCGACAGGTGAATATCCGGAAACCGTTCCATTGGCAGAAGTTGATTTAACTCTCCAATAATATGATTGATGCGCCTGTAAACCGTCAATCTGTTTGAACGGAGTATTAACATTATTAATCTCTTGTGCATCCGAAAAATCGGGTGAGGTTGCATATTCTATTGTATATGTCAGCTCTGATTCCGATTGTGCCGGCAAGATCCATGACAATACAGGCTCTGTTGTATTAACCGAAACCTGAGCTACAGGGCTGCCGGGGAAAGGAACAACTGCATTTGCGCCGGGATCAATAGTGAAATGATATGTTGAAGACCAGCCGGAATATGTAGAACCTGAATAGTGAGATCTGACTTTCCAATAATAAGTTGCGCCCGGAGTAAGATTAGTCAATGCCAAGCTATTTGTCGAGCTGGTAGTAGTTGTTGTTACACCCGATGCAAAAACATCCGAAGTACTGTAAGTAATTTGATATTCCGTAATTCCGGTAGTTGAACCGTTAATATACCAGCCTAAAGTAACATCTCTGTCGTAAGCGGTTGCGCCGTTAGCAGGATAAGAAAGAATCGGAGCGCCGGCGGTACCGGGTCCTACAACGGTAAATGAACCTTGCGACCATGAAGAATATGACGAACCGTCATAGCTGGCAACAGCCCAATAATAAGTTTGACCATAAGTCAAATCGGAAGTAAATGTCCAATAAGTTGTATTCAAATTGGTAACATCGGCTGTCCCGTCATAAGTAGTTGTCCAATTTGAGGAAGCGCTTCCTTCTTTATATCTGACTACATATTTCGTTAATCCTAAAGATGAACCTTCGAGATACCAATACAATGTAGGTCTTGCGGAATAAACAGTAGGATTGCTGACCGGATATGAAGCTACGGGATAACCGTTGGTTACTCCGCCCGCAACGGCAAACGTACCGGAAGAAGACCAGCTTGAAGTTGTTGTTCCGTTATTGGAACGAACTCTCCAATGATAAGTGGTCCCCGGAGTTAAACCGGAAGCATGAATATAAGTAACATTTGTTGTTGTCGAACCGGTATAAGCCGGACTTCCGAAAGCGGCGTCGTCATCAACCTGTACATCATAAGTTAATCCGGTGCCTGTTCCGCTGATATACCAATATAAATACGGCGAAGTAGTGTAAACTGTATATCCGCCGGTAGGATATGAAACGGTAGGGACAACAAGCGTTCCGCTGCCATGAGTAACAAAGCTGTTAACGCTCGACCAATCTCCATAAGTAGAAGTCGCAGCGTAGTATGCTCTTACTTCCCAATAATATGTGGTTCCCGGAGTTAAACCGGAAATGGTTTTATACATTGCACTTGTTGCGGTTGCAATATTTGCATCCGTAGGAAGACTTGCAGCGCTTGCATCGGTTAACATGCCGTTTACGTCAACGGTAGAGGCGGTTGCATATCTTACTTGATAAGTTACGCCCGAAGCATATTCGTTAACATACCAGTAAACCGTCGGAGAATTCGTATAAACCGTTGCTCCGCCAATGGGATAAGAAGGAATCGGGTTAACTGTTGCGCCGCCGGAAGTTGTAAAAGCATATACAGAGGAGTAATCCTCAACTTCGTTGGAAGCATTTAAAACAACAACTCTCCAGTAATATTTTCTTCCGCCGTTAACGCTGATTGAATGGCTTAAACTCGTAGTAGTAACTGAAGTCGCATCTGTTCCGGTTCCGTCAGCCGCCCATTCTCCTGCAGTCGGTACGGAATTATCACCGATTGTAGTTTCCTGATACTGCAGCTTAAATTTCAAAGTACCGACAGCTTGGTTGATTGTCCACCCCATTAATACGGATGAAGTATAAACCGTGGAAGCATTTGCCGGATTTGTAAGCGTTGGGGAAACATCGGGAAATGTTGTAAAGTGATATGTTGATGATGCATATTCGGTTCCTGCATTATCAACAGCTGCAACTTTCCAGTAGTAAGTAGTTCCGTTTGAAAGGGGGAAATTAGTAATAGCTTCGGTAAAAGCTTTTGTCAGATTTGTTCCCTGATCAACCGCGTAAATATTAGTCGCTCCGAAAGTGCTTGCAGTAGCTATATACAATTTATAAGATACAGCTCCTGTAACACTTCCCCAAGTCATTGTCGGTTCTACGGAAACACCTGTTAATCCGTTAACCGGCGCAGTAAGAGAAGGACCGGGGATTGTTAACGTGAACGTTCCGCTCACGGGACCTGTAGTTTCGTTATCATTATCCGCTGAATTATCATTTACAGAAGCGGTAATTTT
>CAYLYR010000120.1:0-7122 GCA_964387835.1 uncultured Melioribacter sp. | reverse complement strand
GTCCGGTATAAACATCATAAATCGGATTGGAACGTTCACCGTAAAAAGCTCGTTCAAGTTCCTGCTTAATGGCTCCCGATTTATCGCCCATAAAGTTCCTTTCAACAGCGACAAAAGCAACATCGTTATCTAATGCTTCAATGGCTTTTAGTACGGATTTTTTAGGGAACGGATGAAAGAGGCGAAGTTTTAATAAACCTACATCAGGATGATTACGAATAATTCCGCGCGCAGTTGTTGTAATACTGGAAATTGTTACAAGAACAGTCTTCGTTTCCGGTCCGATATTTACCGCTTCTACAGCTTGATATTCCCGGCCGAAATGTTTGCCGAACTCTTTACCTACTTCATTCGCCAAATCTTCAACTTTGTTAATCGCTTCCCAATACTTGTAATTGAATTTACCATAATGCTCAGGCTGAACCAAACCGCCGATAGCTTTGGGATGCTCAACATCAATTTCAAATTGGCGTCTATCTTTCGGAGGAAGAAATTCATCGACCAAAGATTGCTCGGGCACCCAAACATTTTCACTTGTGTGACTTTGATAAAATGCGTCGAGAACAACAAAGACCGGTAAATCAAGACGTTCGGCTATAATGTAAGCTTGAATGACGCTATCGAGAACTTCCTGGGAACTCTCTCCGTAAAACTGAACCCAGCCGGTATCCCGCTGTGCAAGCGAATCGGTTTGGTCAGACCAAATATTCCACGGGATAGAAGGTCTTCCTACGTTGCAGACAACCATTGGAAGTCTGTAATGCGCAATTGCATGAAGAACTTCATGCGCATAAAAAAGTCCCTGTCCCGCAGTTGCCGTGAAAACTCTTTCGCCGGTAAGCGCGGCTCCCATTGCCGCAGCAAATACTGAATGCTCGCTATCCATGTTTACATATTCCGCATCTATTTCACCGCGCCCGACTTTATCGGAAAGATCTTCAACAATAGTTGTTTGCGGCGTTATCGGGTAAGCGGGAATAAATCCCACCTTGCAAAGCTTTGCCGCTTCGGAAGCCGCATAATTACCTTTTAAGATTCTCTCTTCGTGACGAGGATATTTAATTGCAGCATCATTTACTTCTTTCGAGATTTCATTTGTTTTATTCATAGACCACCTCTTTCAGATTAAATGTCATTGCCGAACACGGACATTCCTGCACGCATATTCCGCATCCTTTGCAGTAATCATAATCGATTCGCAAACGCCCCACTTCGTCAATATGGATTGCCGCATCGGGACAATAGTTGTAACAATTTCCGCAGCTGAAGCACTCGCCGCAATGCATGCAGCGGGAAGTTTCTTTTACAATCTCTTCCTCTTTCAATCCTTCAACAACTTCATCAAAATTTCCGTAGAAATCAATTTCATGTTTAACCACATTATTAATTCTCGGTGTAGGTAAATAATAAGTAAAGTTAATATCAACAGGCATAACAACGTTGGGATGATTTTCTTCATGACTGTAAGGAAGAGAACGGAAGTAAGCATGCACTTCATCGGAAACTTTATTGCCGCTTCCAATTGCTTCTGTTACTGTTCCGCCCCATGCCATATCTCCGGCGCAAAATACGGGAATTTTTGAATCGAAATTAATTTTCCCTTGTTCCGGTGCAGTATTGCTGTTATCGAACACATACGAATCGAACTTCTGCCCGATTGCCGCAATAACTTTGTTTGCCTCAATTTCAAAATCGGAATCGGCTACAGGCATCGGTCTTCTTCTTCCCGATTCATCAGGCTCGCCAAGTTCCATCTTTGTCATGGTAAGCATAAAATTCTTACCGCTTCCCGTAACTCCGGTCGGCGCTGTTAGGAATTCAATCTTTACTCCTTCGGCAATGGCTTCGTCAACTTCAATTGCAATAGCAGGCATTTCGTTGGAAGTTCTTCTGTAATAGATTGTAGGTTTAGCGCCGAGCCTCAACACTGTTCGGGCAACATCAATCGCAGTATTACCGCCGCCGATTATTGCAATCTCATCCCCCTTTTCGATTCCGTAATTTTCTCCGTTCAATTTGAAATCCCGAAGAAAATCGATTCCGTCAACAATTTGTTCTTCATTTTCGACATGCATTTTACTACCGATATGAGAACCTACCGCAACAATTGCAGCCGAAAACTCATCTTCCAAGTCGGAGACTTTAACTTTCTTGCCGGTAACTATTTTAACTCCTTCGCGTCTGATTCTTTCAATTTCTTCGTCGAGAGTAACATCCGGCAATCTGAATTTCGGAATTCCGGTTCTCATCATTCCTCCGGCTAAGGGCGCAGCCTCAAAAACAGTAACATCGTATCCGCGTCGCCTAAGCTGCAGCGCGGCAGTTAGTCCCGCAGGTCCGCCTCCGATAACGCCGATTTTTTCTTCGTACTGAATCGGGGTTTCTTCCGGCAGCGAATTTCTGAATCTATCGCCGAGAAATCTTTCGACCGCTCCGATGTTAACTCCGTCGTCCAATTCATTTCTGTTACAAGCTTGTTCGCAAAAATGAGGGCAAACTCTTCCGCACACGGCGGGAAACGGATTGTGCTTGTAGATTACCTCAACCGCTTCTTCAAATTTTCCTTCCCCCGATAACTTAATAAACTCGCGAACATCAGTCCCTGCCGGACAGTTGGAAGAACAAGGAGCCAATTTGGTTGTGTACTCGGGAGTTAAAACTCTCCAGTTTCCGGTTTTATTTAATGACATCGGCTGGAACCAATACGGCTCGGAAAATTTATCTATTTCCGGTTCCCCTACCGATTTGAGAAAATCTTCGTCAACCGGATTTTCTTCAATTTTTGTTGTATTCAAAAACTCATGCAGATTTAATACGGAATCTCCAAGTCCGACAATACTGTTATAAGCTATCTCTGCGGAATCGGCATTTGCTTCCGGCTTGACAGGAACATTCGCGGCAACAACAGTCTTGGCAACATCAATATCCGCATCAATTAATTTTATTATAGCTCCAATCATTGCCGCGTTAACAATCGGAAGCGATTTACTGCCCAATCCTTTTTCAAGTGAGATTTTCGTTGCCGGAACGGTAAAGATGCTCTCCGCCTTTTCTTTGAAATTCTCGAGAGAGCGTTCCGTATTCAGAAGAACAGAACCTCCATCTCTTAGTCCATCGAAAACGGGAACTTGCTCGAGCAGCGATTCATCAAAAACAACAATTAAATGCGGATTGTAAACATTGCTTCGGTTAAATATTTCGCCTTTGGCGACTCTTAAAAAAGCTTGAATCGGAGCGCCCGTTCTTTCAACGCCGAAAGCGGGGAACGATTGCACATGGTAATCACCAAGCTTACTGAAAATTTTCGCAAGAATTTCGAACGCGGTTACCATTCCTTGTCCGCCTCTTGCATGACCTCTGATTTCTAACATAGTTTTTTCTCCAAAATAATCAAATTATTAGGACCATTATTTTATTCAATCGTTTATTCCCTTTCTCAGTAAGGGTTTTATCGATTAATTGAATCAATAAGAAAAGAACCCTAATCGGATATTTTCATATTATTATGTTTGCAAAATAACTATTTTAAGAGAAATATTAAAGAAAGAAGTAAAAGAGACTTAGGGATTCACTTTTAGATTTAATGAGATTTTTAGAATCAACTTTCTTCATCCGGAGTGAATTTTGATTAGGAGAAAACTCATTCCCATTCAGAATAATTTTTATAATTTTAAGTCTTAAATAAAAAAACATTAACCGTGTGAATAAAAACAATATTAAAAAAATATTAATAATCAAACCGAGAGGAATCGGCGATGTTGTCCTCTCTACAATTGTTTTAGATAATTTACTCAATGAGTTTCCGGGTGCGTCGATAGATTATCTCACCGAAAAACCGAGCGACTCTTTTCTTCAAAACATTACTGAAGTAAGTGAAGTTGTTTTATTGAAGAAGAATTCATTAAAAGATAAAACAACAACAATCCTAAATGTACGCAAGAGAAAATATGACTTGGTCTTTGATTTTTACTCTAATCCTTTCACGGCACAAATTACTTTTCTGAGCGGAGCAAAATACCGCGCCGGTTTTCCCTACCGCGGAAGAAAGTACGCTTACAACCTTTTCGGACCGGAAGAACGTGATAAATATCATTCCGCAATTCTTCATCTTAAATTTTTAGAAAAGCTCGGGATTTCCTCGGAGATAGAAAAAATACATTTCGGAATTGACTCCGAATCTCAGCAGAAAGCCGACTTTTATTTCTTCAATAATTTTCCCAATAATGATTTGGTAATAGCCGTAAGTCCGAGCGGCGGGTGGGATTCCAAAAAAGCACCGAATGAAAAATTCGCCGAGTTCGCTGATGAAATTATTAATAAGCTGAACGCTAAAGTATTAATTATGTGGGGTCCCGATGACAAAAACGATGCCGAGAATATTTCTTCTCTCATGGTAAACAAAGCATATTTGGCTCCCCCGACATCAATCGTTGAAATGGGCGCTTTTATGAAAAACGCCTCTCTTACTCTTGCAAACGATAGCGGACCGATGCACATCTCCGCTGCTGTCGGAACGCCGACTTTAGGGCTTTTCGGACCGACCGCTCCGGAGTTTCAAGGACCTTTCGGAGATAAGAACAATTTTATTATCTTAAATGACCTTGATTGCATTAAATGCAACTTGCTTAAATGTCCGAAACATAAAGAGTGTTTCTACAATATTGAGGCGGCTGCCGTTGTAAAAAAAATTAAAAGTTTGCTTCAAATTGCTTAAACGAATTGAAATATTGTTGAGAACATTCTTAGTCCTATTGATTTCAGGGAAGAAAAAGAACCGGCGTATAGAAACGATTGATAAAAACAAGATTAATAAAATTCTGATTATTCGTTTAAACCGAATCGGAGACGCCCTTGTTACTACTCCCTTAATTTCATTGTTTAAAGAAAACATGAAATGCACAATTGATATTCTCGCCGACAAAAAAAACTTTTTCGTTTTCGAGGGCAACAAGTCGATAGATAATCTGATTGTTTTTAATAAGGGACTATCCGGCTTTCGAGACTTCGTAAAGATTGACAAGAAAAATCGTTACGATTTAATCATTGATGCGCACGACGACGTTTCCGCAACAGTCTCTTTTTTAATCGAGCTTTCCCGCGCCCCTTATAAATTAGGGCTGAGCAAAACAAACAGTTCAATTTTTACGACTACCGTTTCCCGTCCCGATTCAGCAAAAGTACACGTAGTCGAACGAATTGCTTCTCTTGGTAAAGCGCTTGGTATCGAACCCGAAAGCTCGGGCTTGAAAATCGAATATCCGGTAAAAAAAGAATCGATTGAATTTACGGAAGATTTTCTTGATAAGAATAATTTGTCCGAAAAGTTTTTAATCGGAATAAATATCTCAGCCGGAAGCGATGCCCGTTTTTGGGGACTTGAAAGATTCATAAAACTCATTCGTTTCTTCAAACGCTTCAACGCAGCAATAGTATTGCTTACCGCCGATAAAGATTTGGAGAAAGCTACTGCAATCGGCGACCAAGCTGAAGTTCCTATTTTTATGAGCAAGAATTTTAATCGTTTTGCCGCCGTAATTTCACAGCTTGATTTTCTCTTCACTCCGGATACTTCAGCGGTTCATATTGCGTCGGCATATCGAATACCCCTCTTCGGGATTTACGTAAAATACAACACGGATGATATTATCTGGTATCCTTACAACTCCGAATTTGAAGCAACGGTTACAACTGAACCGGATTTTACGAACATGACTTTCGAGTCGGTACGAAAAAAGCTGGAACCGTTTTTCATCACGGTTTACAATCGGCGGGGTAACTCATGAGGCTTAATATTTTCAATATGAAGAAAGACCTTGGACGCCCGCTTGTGCTTGACGGCGCAATGGGAACGCTTTTAATCGAACGCGGAGTTAAACCTTACCGAAGTTTGTGGACTACAATCGCTTTGATTTCCAACTGGGAATTGGTAAAACAAATTCATGAGGAATATGCTGAAGCCGGCGCTGAAATAATTACGACCAACACATTTAATTCAAATCCATTCTCCGTTAAAAACTCCGGGCTTGATTATTCGTCCGAGCAATTGGTTGATTTAGCTTACAAAGCAGCTTGTGAGGCACGAGAAGATAAATCCTTAATTATTGCCGGCTGCAACGCTCCGGCGGAAGATTGCTACCAACCCGAAAGAAGAATTAGTTTTGCCGAGCTTGAGTACAATCATAAAAAACATATTGAACTACTTTGGGAAAGCGGAGTTGATATTATTTGGAACGAGACGCAAAGTCATCTCGACGAAATAGAACTAATTGCTGAGTTCTGCGAAAACAATTCTCTTCCCTACACAATAAATTTATTCTTCACCGAAGATTTAACTCTGCTTTCTCAAGAAAAGATTAGCGAAGTTATTCCGTTCCTCAAAGAAAAATATCCGAATATTATTTTAGGATTTAATTGTATTTCACCTGAAAAAATGTTTAAGTTAATTAAAGAAGTTTCTCTTGATTTCGATTGGGGTTTTTATTTGAATTGCGGAAAAAGCAATATTAACGAAGGAGAAATTAAAGGAAAAGTTTCTCCGGATGAGTACGTAGAATATGTTAGTAAAATTCATAATACCGACAATTTATATATCGGTTCGTGCTGCGGTTCAACGCCCCAACATACTAAAAAAATAAAGGAATATTTAATTGCACAAAATGATTAAAAAATCAATAGCGAAAATAAACTTAGGGTTATTGATTACCGAAAAGAGAAATGACGGTTTTCATAACTTGGAAACAATTTTCTATCCGATTTATGATTTATTCGATTTAATTACATTTGAGAAATCGGATGACTACCAATTTATTTCAAATACGGAGTTAAAGTTCGACGAATCGAATTTAATTTTCAAAGCGATTAGAGCTCTTGAGAAAGAGACAAGGAAAAAACTTCCCGTATCTATTTCATTGGATAAAAGAATTCCTTTCGGAGGCGGTATGGGAGGAGGCAGCTCGAATGCTGCGGCTACTTTGCAAGAGATTAATAAACTTTACCATTTGGAGCTTGATGAAAAAATTCTACAACGGTTGGCATTACAACTTGGCTCCGATATTCCATTCTTTCTTCTTTCTAAACCGGCGCTTGCAAAAGGACGCGGAGAAATCTTAATGCCGATTGATA
>CAYLYR010000119.1:0-7186 GCA_964387835.1 uncultured Melioribacter sp. | reverse complement strand
TTTATATCTGGAATATTAGAGGATTCGGCTAAAATTCTTTCTACTAAAATTTTTAATAATAAAAAAGAATTTAAAAAAATAACATATAATTTTTTCAATATAGTCAATAAAATTTCCAATAAAAGTTAAATCGCTTAACTTCGTATAACCAAAACTCCGCGAGAAGATGTTTCCCCTGCCGTCGAGAACCATTCCTCTACGGAATAACAGTCGTGGCGGTTATTGTCCGGTTTTTAGTGTTTTATTCGTTTACGTTGTTAATAGCGGAAGGTCTATGCGCAAAGCTGTTATCATCCACTATTTTTATTGCTTTTTACACTGCCGGAGTTTATATTAAATAGTATAAACTTACATAAGGAGAAAAATATGTATTCCACGGCAAAAGAACTTCGATTCAACACAAAAGAACTTCTTGAATCTGTTTCCCGCGGTGAAGAAGTTATTATTACTTTTCGAGGAAAGCCTTATGCAAAATTAGTTCCTTTTGAAGAGTCGGATAAAAAAACAAATGAAGCTAACGAGTTATTCGCCATTTGGAAAGAGAGAACTGATTTGGAAGATGTAGATTCATATATCCGCAACATTAGAAAGGAACGCTTCCTATGATTATGGTTGATTCCGACGTTCTTATTTGGTATATGCGGGGTAATCTGAAAGCCCAAAAAACTATTGAAAAATTAAACGGTTTTTTTATTTCCGTCGTTACATATATGGAGTTGGTTCAAGGCATGAGGAATAAACGTGAGCTTACTTTATTAAGAGCGGCATTAAGAAAATGGAATGCAAAGGTTTTGTTTATCAGCGAAGACATTTCCGCAAAAGCAATGTTTCTTGTTGAACAACATTATTTAAGTCATTCTCTCGTTTTAGCGGATGCTCTTATCGCTGCAACGGCTATTTCAAGCGGACTGAAATTGTTAACCGGCAATGCCAAACATTATAAAGTAATCAAGAATATTGAATTGGAAAAATTCAAACCTTAATCTTTACTATTCTCTGCCGGCGAGTATCATTCCTCGACGGATTGACAAGCCGGATAAGAGATCATCCGCATAGCTCCGTTGGAGAAAAGCAAAGCCGTTGAGCAGCAAGTCAAATATTGACAAAGCATTATATATTATTTACTTGATAAATATAATCCAATGGATTATATTGTAATATGTTGAATACGATTGTAGAATTACCTGAATTTCAAAAGCGTTCGGAAAAATTGCTATCGAAAAATGAGCGGGATGAATTATTGTTTTATTTGTCCGCTAATCCTAAGTCCGGTGATTTAATACAGGGTAGCGGAGGAATAAGAAAATTACGTTGGAGTGCAAAGGGAAAAGGAAAAAGAGGTGGAGTTCGAATTGTATATTTTTTCTACAATCATGAGATGCCTCTTTTCTTGTTAACGCTTTTCCCAAAAAATGAAAAAGTGAATTTGAGCAATTCGGAGAAAAATGAGTTAGCGAAAATGACAAAAATATTAATTAATAATTTTAAGGTTAGAAAATGAAATCAGCATATAAGAGTATAAGCCAAGGATTAAAAGAAGCGATAGAATATTCGGAAGGAAGAGAAATTAAAGTAAAAACCTTTAAACCAATTCATGTTGATGTAAAAGAGTTACGCAAAAGATTGGGCATGACTCAAGAGCGTTTTTCAGCATCATTTGGTATTAGTCTCGGTACTTTAAGGCATTGGGAACGGGGCGACCGCTATCCTAAGGGACCGGCGCTAATTTTGCTGAATCTTCTTTCAAAAGAACCCGATACAATACTTAATGTTTTACATAGGGAATAACGATACTTAACAGCAAGAAGAGAAATTCAACAATAATGCTGCTTTGCGTCAAAGCGGGAGCTTGACGCCTGAAATAAGTTGAAAAATGAGAAATCATTATTTTCTGTTTCCGACTGAGATACTTCCAACCAAAATATCCGGTTCGTATTTTTCGATATAATTTCCTAAATTAAAAGTTTATAAATTAGAAAATATATCGACTGAGTGAAGAATATTATTAGAATAAAAAATGCCGTTTTCTACGCTTATCACGGCGCATTAAAAGAGGAACAGAGTATCGGCGGACGGTATGAAGCCGATGTTGAGTTATATACCGATTTTTCGGAAGCGGCAACTACGGACAGTCTGCACAAAACAATAAATTATCATGATGTTTATAAGTACATCAATAAAAAAATTAACGAGAAAAAATATTACTTGATTGAAACAATCGCTACTGTAATTGCCGACGGACTTCTTTCCGATTACAAATCATTGGAGAAAGTTTCGATAAAAATCCGTAAGTCGAATGTGCCGATTGGCGGAGTGATTGATTTTGTTGAGGCTGAAGTTATTAAGGAGCGTGATGAGTAAAGTTTATTGCGGCTTGGGTTCCAACATCGGCGACAGATTGGGTTACTTGGCAAAAGCCGCCGCAATGCTGAATGCGCATCCGGAGTGCAGTGTAAAAAAGTCCTCGCCGGTTTATGAAACAGCGCCTATGGGAGAAGAATCGCAGAACAATTATTTTAACGCCACACTCGAAATAGAAACGTCTCTTAACGTCCGCAAGTTTCATGCTTTGATTAAATCAATCGAAAGGGAAATAGGGCGCGAGGAAACGTATCATTGGGGACCGCGGAAGATAGACATCGATTTACTTTTCTTTGATGATTTGATAATTCGGACACCGGAGCTTACCGTGCCGCATTCGGGAATTACGGAACGGGATTTTGTACTGACGCCATTGCTTGATATTGCTCCCGATATAACTTTCCCCCGCAGCGGGAAAAAATTAAGCGAGTTTATTATTGGTTTAACAAATTATTATATTTTGAACAAAGTTTTAGAAAATCTTTCGGAATTTGAAGAAATTGAGTGAAGTAAAATATATTGCAATCGAAGGCGTTATCGGAGCGGGGAAAACTTCTCTCGCAAAACTCCTTGCCCGCAGACTTAACTCCAAGTTGATTTTAGAGGAGTTCGAGTCGAATCCCTTCCTCGGCGGATTTTATGACAATCCCGAAAAATATGCGTTTCAAACTCAAATGTTCTTTCTGATAAATCGCTACAAACAGCAGGAAGAGCTGATGCAGGAGGATTTATTTTCCGACTTTCTCGTATCCGATTATATTTTTTCGAAGGATAAAATTTTTGCTTATCTCAATTTGTCGGGAGAAGAATTGAAACTTTACGAATCGATTTATCCGCTTCTCGAAAGAAACATTCGTAAACCCGACTTGGTAATCTATCTGCAGTCAAGCATCGACAGATTAATTTACAATATAAAAAAACGGAGCCGAAAAATTGAAAGCGGAATCACGCGTTCCTACATCACCAAACTGCATGACGCTTACAACAATTATTTTTTCAAATACAATAATACTCCGCTGTTAATTCTTAATTCCACGGAGATTGATTTTGTTAATAACGAAGAAGATTTTGAGGAACTTTACCGCCAGATTTTTAGAGAGGATCGCGGGTTCATGGAATATTTTAATCCAAGCGCAAAAGGGTAAAGATGGGTTTTTTACTAACAGTTCTCTTCTTCTTTTTTATCGTTTACATTGTCGGAAAACTCTTTTTTCGGCTTCTTGCTTTTTTCCTTTTAAGGAAAAGTCCGATTTACAAAAAAAATCATACTCCCGAAAATAATTTTACTCCTACGGAAAAAGCATCGGATGATGAAATTAAGATGGAGATAAAGGAGGAAGATATTATTGAAGCGGAATTTGAAGATATTGTAGAGGACGAAAATCAAACTGAAAGGAAAGATGGATAAGAAACCTCTTTTTGAAAGAATCGTACATTCATTGTTAAAACTTTTTTTAGAAAAATCTCCCAAAGAATTTAATAACGAAAAGCCGAAAAATATATTAATAATCAGACAGCACAATCAGTTCGGCGATATGATGGCGACGATTCCTCTTTTCCGAGCGGTGAAGAAGAAGTTTCCGAAATCAAGATTAACCGTCATGGCAAGTAATATCAATTACTTCGGCGTTTCCGCAGCGCCTTATATTGATGAGCTTTTCGTTTTCGATAAATCCCGATTGTTTGATTTTGAATATTTAATGCTGCTAAAAAAAGTACTGCGTGCTAAAAAATATGATTTGGTTATTGTCCCGAGTACGGTTTCAATTTCATTTACAAGCCATCTGTTTGCCGGCTTGGCAAAATCGGATTTCGCGATAGGCGCGTCTTCGTTAGAGGGAATGGAAAACTCCGCCTCATTTTTTTTGAACAAAGGCGTTCCGTTAAGTTGGCAGCCTCCGACGCGGCATGTATCGGACTTTATTTTAGATGTTGTTCGTCCTATCGGAATTGAGGAAACGGATTTTTCTTATGAGCTGCAATTATCGGAAGAGAATTATAAATATGCGGATGAGTTTTTCCGGAAGTTTAATAAGGAATGCGAAGTTAAAATCGGGTTTCACATCGGAGCCGGGAAAGAGCCGAACCGCTGGGCGCTCCCGAATTTCAAGGAGCTGATAAATCGTCTTAAAAAAATCCCGAATCTCTGTTTCTATTTTACGGGAAGCTCCGCAGATGAGAATGAAATTGTGTACATGATTAAAGCCTTCGGGAATGAGGCGGGATATTTATTAAACAAACCTATTCCCGATGTTGCCGCAGTGATTGAAAAATCTCATCTTTTTATTACAAACGATACGGGAATAATGCACGTTGCCGGCGCAACCGGGACGCCGCAGATTTCTTTGTTCGGTCCTACAAATCCTTATCAGTGGGCGCCGGTAGGCGATAGGAAATATTTCATTAAAAAGGATGAAGATATTAATTCGATAACCGTTGACGAAGTATATTCCGCAGCATTGAAAATTTTATATAATAAATTTGTTGATATTAATAATAACGAGGAGAAAAATGTCTGAATCGGGAAAGGAAACGATTAAATATTTCCGCCCTTCGTGGGATGAATATTTTTTGAAAATGGCAATGCTTGTTTCCGAGCGTGCAACTTGTCCGAGAATGCACGTCGGGGCGGTGCTGGTTAAGGATAAAAGAATTCTTGCTACCGGTTATAACGGCTCTCTGCCCGGTCAGCCGCACTGTTACGATGTCGGCTGCATGATTGAAGAGGGGCATTGCATAAGAACTATTCATGCGGAGATGAACGCTATTATACAGTGCGCTATTCACGGAGTAAGCACGGAAGGCGCAACCGCTTATGTTACAAATATGCCCTGCACAAATTGCACTAAGGCGCTGATTGGGGCGGGAATCAAAGAGGTTGTAGTATTTTCCGATTATCATGGAACGAAGGCGGAAGAATTTTTTGAAGCATCGGGCGTTAAACTAAGAAAACTTAAAATGCCTGAAAAGGAAATTCATTATGATTTGGAAAGTTTTTCCTCGGCAAGAAAAATAGAAGATTTTGAAGAATAAAGACAAACGCTCTTTTTATCTTGTAATTGGAGATTCTCATAATTAACTTGTATTGAATAATAAAAATGTAATAATAATAAAATGAAAATTGCATTAGCACAGATTGATAACGTTATCGGCGATGTTGAAAATAACAAAAAGAAAATAATCGAAGTCTATCGGCGCGCCGCTGCGGACAAAGCGGATTTGGTTATTTTTCCCGAGCTTGCTCTTGTGGGTTATACTCCGCAGGACTTAATTGAGAAAGCGGCTTTCAGAAAAAGAGTTGCCGAAACCAATGATGAGATTGTTTCCCACACAAATTCGGAAACGGCAATTCTTTTCGGCTCGATAACCGAACGTAACGACAATATCGGCACCGGCGTTTTTAATTCCGCTATTTTAGGTTTGAACGGTAAAACAGTATTTGTTCAGGATAAAACGCTTCTACCGAATTATGATGTTTTCTACGAAAGAAGATATTTTGAATCGGCAAAGAAAGTCGAGGTTTTTGAATATAAAGGGGAAAAATTGGGAATTTCCATCTGTGAAGATATTTGGAACGACGGCGATTACTGGAAACACAGATTGTATGAAGTTGATCCGGTGCAGGAGCTTATCAATAAAGGAGCTGCTGTTTTGCTCAACATTTCCGCAAGTCCCTACGGTTACGGAAGACGCACCGAAAGAAAAAATATGCTTTCCACATTGACCAAAACGAATCATCTTCCGCTTGCATACGTCTGCACGGTAGGCGCGCAAACCGATTTGATTTTCGACGGCGCCAGCATGTGCTTCGATGCGGAAGGTAACTTGGTGCGTATGGGAAAAACTTATGAAGAAGATTATTTGATTTTTGATACGAAAGAAAATTACACGCCGATTGAAAATGTTGAGAAGCCGTTAGAGGAAGAAGTTCACGGGGCTTTGATTTACGGAATTAAGGAATACGTTGAGAAGACCGGATTCAAGCATATTGTGCTCGGATTAAGCGGAGGAATTGATTCCGCAATGGTTGCCTATCTTGCGGCAGAAGCGGTTGGAAGTGAGAATGTAACCGCAATTCTTCTTCCTTCCAAATATTCGAGTAAAGGAAGTATTGACGATTCGATTAAGCTATCGGAAAATCTCGGAATAGAATATAAAGTTTTGCCGATTGAAGCCG
This sequence comes from uncultured Melioribacter sp., assembly GCA_964387835.1. GTDB lineage: Bacteria > Bacteroidota > Ignavibacteria > Ignavibacteriales > Melioribacteraceae > WGAL01. Next base: position 648 of record CAYLYR010000119.1, on the reverse strand, counting down.
GAGTAGAAACGGCAGAGAAATCACTGGAACCCTTTTTTGAAGGTACGAAACCAAACGTTGCGGAAGAAAATATTCAGGCTCGTCTCCGGGGTTTGTATCTGATGGCGCTTTCCAACAAGTTCGGCTGGCTTTTGTTAACTACGGGAAACAAATCTGAAATTGCCGTGGGATATGCAACTTTGTACGGAGATACTTGCGGAGCTTTGGCGGTTATCGGGGATGTTTACAAGACTCAAGTTTATAAATTGGCGAACTTTATTAATAAAGAGAAAGAAATAATTCCGCGTGAGATAATCGAGAAAAAACCTTCGGCGGAATTACGTCCCAACCAAACCGACCAGGATTCGCTGCCTGAATATGAAATGCTTGATGCGATTCTGATGCTTTATCTTGAAAGGAATAAAGAGTTTGAAGAAATTGTTGAAGAAGTCGGACATCCCGAAGTAGTAAAAAAAGTTTTGAGGATGGTTGATTTAAACGAGTATAAACGTTACCAGATTGCGCCTGTTCTGCGTGTATCGAGAAAGGCGTTCGGATATGGACGCAGATTCCCGATTGTGCAAGGCTGGAGAAGATAAAAGGAGATAATATGAAAAATATAAGAAACTTGGCAGTTTTGTTCTTTACGCTTTTGTTTATAACAAATTC
>CAYLYR010000118.1:1983-7251 GCA_964387835.1 uncultured Melioribacter sp. | reverse complement strand
TCAATTTCTTATCGAGATTAATTGGGAAAATATCCTATGAAGCAACCGGAAGGTTAAATGAAAGAAAGAATTTTTATTAATAACCAATCAGACGTCTTAATAATTAATAAAAAAAAGAGCGGAAGAAAACTCTTCCGCTCACTATTGCTCAATGGATTGAATATTATTATAGATTGTATCCGAATCCAACACTAAAGGAGTAAACATTTAGGAGATGTTTGCCGGGCATTGCATTTCCCGGTTCGGATTTCACTTCTCTTTCTGCTCCCATTAAATATTCGCCGCCTGCTTCAAGCTGAATTTTCCCCATGGAATATGTAAATCCCGCCGTTAGTGCGTTGTTGGTTGAAGAGGGGAATAATATGTTTAACGTTGCATCCGGTGCGGGAGCCGGGTCGTAATAGTATCCCAAACGGTAAGTAAACGCTTTGGAAATTGCGTGCTCAAATCCCACGCGGTACTGAATAGCGTTATCCCAATTAAGAACAAAAACCCCTTCGCCCCACGTATTATATTTGGCGGTTAATTTATCAAGCGCTTTCCAATTGCTGTACTGTGCATCAAAAGTAACCGTCATATTACTCTTAGGATGATATGCTACGCCGCCTGCAATCCACATCGGCCATGTTACATCGCGTGTAAAATCATCTTTCATGTTTACGGTTTCGAGTTCGGCGGTTCCGTCCATGGAGACTTTTGTAGAACTTCTGAACGTTGCACCGAGCGATAATTTTTTGTTAACGTCGTATTTCAATCCTAAAGTTACGCCATATCCCAAGCCTGTTGAACTTTCGCTATATTGCGGAAGAGCATCGGGTACTCCGTCGCCATTAGTATCCATAGGCGTATCGTAGGGCTTATCAAGATCAAACATTCCGTAATAAATATTTAACGCCAAACCTACGGAAAATTTGTCGTTAACTTTGTAAGCAATTCCGGGGGAAATATTAATTACGGCTAATTTCGACATCCATCTATACGGTCCGAAAGGCGCAGTCAGATTCTTTAAGTCCGCGCCGTCATATTCTGCACCGAGACCTGCCGGAACATAAACGCCAAGGGCGAAAGCCAAATTTCCCATTGTGTAATTCACAATAAAATTAGGACTGATATAATGATTTGTTTTTATGTTTGCATCAACTCCTGCGGCATCCATTTTATAGTAGCCGCTTGGAATTACATCCGTGCCGTAAACATATAACCGGGAGTTTTGTCCCGTAAGTCCCGCCGGGTTCCAGTAAAGAGCCGTTCCGTCATTTGCCAATCCGACAAATGCGCCGCCCATTCCGAGCGCTCTTGTTCCGATACTGTTTAAGCTCAAGCCGTTTGCAAAAATAGACGAGCTTAGTAAACCGATAACTATAAATAACATTTTTAATGATTTAACTTTTTTCATTCTTTTTCTCCTAAGTTGGTGGTTGTTTGTTTTAGCGATCAAATTAATTTATTCCGAAAAGTGAATGTTTAATTGATTTATCCAAAAGTTTAGGCATATTCATGTGATTCATGAATGCTTTCATACCTGCATCCCAGAAAAACATATCCATTCTGAACATCTCTCTCGGCGTTCTGACTACGAGATTGTTTTCTTCGCGGTAAATAATTACTTCGATTGGGAAAGCTCCGGCGTGGTCTATTCCCGGACATTTATTTGCGGATGTTTCTCTGCTTGCACCGGCAATATCCATCGAAAGCCCTTCGGTGCGTAATCTCGTGATTCCCAGAAGTACCGCCGATTTGTCGGGTGAATAAATCTCAGATACGATTTCCCATTTAAGTACTTCCGGTGATTTTGTATAGCGGTATTCAATATCGTCTTTATCCGGTTTTGCGGTTGAGATATTGTTTTTGATTCTATTAATCAGATTTGTGATTTGCGATTGAACATTTTTCGCCGTTTCTTTATAAATTATCGGAAATTGGTCTTCGTCATTAAATAATGTCATTTCTCCGACCATCATAAACATATCTTTTGAAGATTCGGCAAGGTCCTCGTCATCTCTGATTGGCGGAAGGGGTTTTTGAACCGATTTCCCCAATTCAACGGAATGAATTGCACTGATAATTTTCTTTCTGAAAAAGAGTGTGCGACTTATCACTTCATTATATTTTGCTTCCATATCGTTTTCATATAAATCATTGAAAACAATCCTATTGATTGTTTCAGGGTCAACTATATTAACATTGAGTCCATCAGGTGTTTGATAAACAGCGATTCGCAGAAGTGAGGCTACAATATATTTATTGCCGTAACTTGTTAAAAATTTAACATACTTATCGGAGGTAAATAATATCTCCATTGCCTCAAAACCGCAGCGTTCATTTGCCTTTTCACGAACTATATCAGGCGTTGCAACATCACGAATTTTGATTATGGTGAATCCCGCCTCCGCTATTTTCGTTGAAATTGCTTGAGTTGCTTCGGTAATATTTGCATGGGAATTCTCTAATAGCTGAAGATAAATTCCATGCTCTGAAGAAAACGAAACCGAAGATAAAATGAGAAGTGAAATAAATAATCTGCGTAACATTTTTACTCCTTTGCATTGTTCATTTTAGATAGTAATTAATCTCTTGAAGATTAAAAAATTGTAAGCGCTCCTTTTTTCATCTATAAAAAACATCAGCTAAAAGTTTTCCATCATCTTTTTTATTTATCCTTTTCAAAACTACGTAGTAAAAAAATAAAAAGAAAGAGATTTCTATATCTTTTTTAAACTTTTTAACAAAAATTAAGAAATTGGCGTTGTTTTGGCTATTTTTAAATAAGTTTTTTAAGTATTATTTAATATAAAACGAGTGATTTCTATTTTGTACGTAATATGGGGTTGAGTATGAATGTGAAGAGCAAAGTCAATTATTCACAAAAGTTTGGTGAAGAAATGCGGGTAAAGATAGAAAATATTTTTATGGGAACGATAATTTATTTATTACCGCCGGAAAAGTTCCGGCGGTAATTACGGTATTAATCTTTCTTTTTTGAGGCTTGTTTTGCAACGGCGTTAATCGCGGCATTAATTTTTTCCTGGTCGCCGAGATAATAATGCTTAATCGGTTTCAAATCATCATCAAGCTCATACACAAGAGGAACGCCTGTCGGTATATTCAGCTTAACGATTTCTTCTTCGCTTACATTATCCAAGTACTTAACCAATGCGCGCAAACTGTTTCCGTGCGCCGCTACAATAACACGCTTACCTTCTTTTACGGTTGGAACGATTGTGTTTTCCCAGTAAGGGACAAAGCGTTTGACGGTAAGTTCAAGACTTTCGGTAAGAGGAATTTCCTCATCCGGCAATCCTGCATATCTCGGGTCATTTCCCGGATAACGCGGGTCGTCTTTCGTTAATGCAGGCGGCGGAACGTTATAGCTTCTTCGCCAAATCATTACTTGTTCCTCGCCGTATTTCTCTGCGGTTTCCGCTTTGTTCAATCCCTGCAATGCGCCGTAATGCCTCTCATTTAATCTGTACGATTTTATTTCAGGTATCCAAAGCAGATCCATTTCCGCAAGTGCAATGTGTAATGTATTAATAGCTCTTTTTAATACGGAAGTATATGCAATATCAAATACAAATCCGGCTTCCTTTAAAAGTTGTCCGGCGGTCTTGGCTTCTTCTCTTCCTTTATCGGTAAGGTCAACATCCGTCCAGCCGGTAAAGAGATTTTTCTTGTTCCAGTCACTTTCTCCGTGACGCAATAAAACAATTTTATACATTTTTACTCCTCCTTAATTTTGACAAACTTGTTCCACATCTTCAATCGTTTTGGGAATAGGGCGTCCTAAAACTCGGTAGCTTTCACGAGTAACCAAAACGTCTTCCTCGATTCTGATTCCTCCGAATCCCAGCATACGCTCAACTTTATCATAATTGATAAACTCTTTGTGTTTGCCTTCTCCTTTCCACATCTCAACTAATTTCGGGATAAAATAAATTCCCGGTTCAACTGTAATTACATAGCCCGGACGCAAAGCGCGCGCCAAGCGAAGGAAAGCCAAACCGAATTGCTCGCTTCTCTTATCTCCGTTTTCGTACCCGACAAGGTTTTCACCGAGGTTTTCCATATCGTGAACATCAAGTCCCATCATATGTCCAAGCCCGTGCGGGAAAAATAAAGCGTGCGCTCCGGCGGCAACGGCGTCATTCATATCGCCTTTCATCAGTCCTATATCTTTTAATCTTTCCGCAATAATTGTGGAAGCGAGAATATGAATTTCTTTGTATTTCTTACCGGGACGAATTTGCTTAATCGATTCGGTTTGAGCTTCAAGAACGGCGGAGTAAATATCCCTCTGCAAATTTGTAAATTTACCGCTTACAGGATAACTCCGCGTAATATCGCTTGCGTAGTGCATAAAAGACTCGGCTCCGGAATCGAGCACAACCAAGTCGCCGTTGCGCATAATGTTCTTATGAAAATGATTGTGAAGGATTTCTCCGTGCACGGAAAAGATAGTCGGGAAAGAAACTCCTCGTCCCCGCTGCAGAGCAATACCTTCGATTCCGCCTGCAATATCCTGCTCGCGCATCCCGGGACGTGTTCGCTTAAATGCGTACATATACATTGCAAAACTCGTTTCAAGCGCCTTTTCTATTTCCTGTATCTCTTCGTTGGATTTCGCAGCGCGCTGGCGAATTACCTGACGTGTAAATTCTTCCGATACAAGCTCGTTTACTTTAGCATAGGGCACGCCGAGTAATTCGGAAAGAAGCTGAATATTATCGAAACGATATTGGGAAAGGATATGAATTTTTCTTCCTTTCTCATTAGCGGATTTTACGAACGAATGAATATCGGCAGTTTGCATTGTTTTGGCAACGCCGACGTTTTCGGCTTTTTCCTTCATAGTGCGAGTCGGACCCATCCAGACAACATCGTCCAAACTTCTGTCATCGCCGAAAATAATTTCCTCGCCGGAGTCCAAATCAATAGCGGCAAAAAGTCCGGGTTCGTCAATTCCCCAATAATAAAGGAAAGTACTGTCCTGACGAAACGGATAAGTATTGGAAGGATAATTCATCGGCGCTTCGTTATTTCCGGGGAAAAGCAAAACGCCGTTCTTAATTTCTTTTTTTAATTTCTGCCGACGTGCGATGTATATTTCTTTATTAAACATGATAGTCTCCAAATAAGTAAAAAATCAAAATTGAAATTAATTAAATAATAAAGAATGGGCAAAACCAAACTTCTTTTTCAAATGAAACTCGGCTCAATCAAATACGATTGCGACAATAAAACTCCGAAATCGATAAAAGGAATTTCGAC
>CAYLYR010000118.1:0-1883 GCA_964387835.1 uncultured Melioribacter sp. | reverse complement strand
CAATCAAATACGATTGCGACAATAAAACTCCGAAATCGATAAAAGGAATTTCGACGGCGCCGAACATTGCAAGATGCTCCGTGAGATATTGTACATCAAGAAGCGTAAATCCTTTTTCGTTTAATCGTTCAAGCAATTTTACCAAAGCCGATTTGGAAGCCTGCGGCGCTTTGGAAAACATCGATTCGCCGAAAAAAGCTCCGCCGTAAGTTATTCCGTAAAGTCCGCCGACTAATTTATTCTTGCTGAAAACTTCCACGGAATGCAAAGAGCCGAGTGAAATTAAATTTTTGTATGCTTCAATCAACTCGTCGGAAATCCATGTTTCTTTTCTATCGGCACAATTTTTAATCACCTCCAGTTGGGATGTGGAATAGCGATATTCAAAGTCGGATTTCTCCATAAATTTTCGTAAGGAGCGGGGAACGTTGTAATTATCAATGGGAATAATCGTACGGATTTCCGGCGAGTACCAATTTATTTCCCCTGTCTCATCCGCCATCGGGAAAGCTCCGCGCGCGTAAAGCTTTAGCATTACTTCGGGTGCAAGTAAATCTTTATAGGTGAATATGTTATTATTATCTTCCGCCAAAAGCTCGTCTTTTATTAAATTCCAATCTATATTTTAAAATTAATGAAATAATTTTTTTTACGTTAACTTTTATGAAACGAGAAACCGAAAGTTTAATATATGCGCTCTCTGCGGTTTTCCTTTGGTCAACTGTTGCAACGGCATTCAAGCTTACTCTCAAAGGGCTGACATTTATGCAGCTTCTATTTTGGGCAGCTTTAACCAGTACGATAGTTCTCTATTTAATCGCCGTAAAAGAGAAGCGGAATATTAGGGAGTCGGTATTTTCAAAAAGATATTTGCCGAGAAACATTCTATTCGGTTTTCTCAATCCATTCCTTTATTATATGGTTTTATTCAAAGCGTATTCATTGCTGCCGGCACAAGAAGCGCAACCGTTAAACTATACGTGGCCCATAGTAATTTCAATCTTCGGAGTTATTTTTCTCGGGCAAAAACTTTCCCTAAAAATAATCATCGGTTTACTTACATCATTTCTCGGAGTTGTTGTTTTGGCAACACATGGAGATATTCAGGGAATAAAGTTTCATAGTATTTACGGAACGATATTAGCGGTCGGAAGCTCCCTTATTTGGGCGGCTTTTTGGACTTTGAAACTTAAAGATAAAAGACCTGTTTCCGCCAAACTTTTTTCATCATTCTTTTTCGGGACAATTTTCGCATTTATCTATATTCTGATATTCGACCGTTTCCACATACCCGAAACCAAATATTTGCTCGGCGCCGTTTACATCGGTTTATTTGAAATGGGTATTACGTTTTTCCTTTGGTTAAAGGGAATCGGATTAAGTAACAACAAATCGAAAACCTCAACGCTGGCATATCTTTCGCCGTTTATTTCCTTAATATTTATTGCATTTATTTTAGGAGAAAAAATTCTTCTTTCTTCAATTGCCGGACTTGTTCTAATAGTCGGCGGGATTGTAATTCAACATATTGAGCCGAAGAAAAAAGGAAGTCTGCAAAAAAATTAGCCTTACAGAGAAAATAAAACAGTAAAACAAATTTTAAGATTATCGATTAACCATTTCAACTACTTCGCAGTTGGCGGCTTTGTTGGAATTTCATAATCCCCGAATTTCATTCGTGGCTATTAATATTAGACTGCCTTCGCAGTCGGGGAAGTTAGTATTTCTGTCATTGCGAAGTCCCGATAACAAATCGGGACTGAAGCAATCTCCAGAATAAAAAAACAATTGCCGAACATATTGGAGATTGCTTCGCCTCCGCAAGCGGAGTCTCGCAATGACAGTCCTTTTATTTTTTCCCCTTCGTCATTGCGAGGGACGAA
>CAYLYR010000117.1:0-7271 GCA_964387835.1 uncultured Melioribacter sp. | reverse complement strand
TCGGCAAAAACAGGAAAGGGAATTGATAAACTTTTTCAGGTTATGAAAAATAGATCGATTGATTCAAAGTCCTATACCGAAAAGACAGCAATCGTTTCAAATATTAGGCATTTTCAAGCGTTACTAAAATCTATGGAAGCACTGGAATCGGCAAAAAAGACAATTTCAAAAGGATTTACACAAGAATTTGTCGCATTGGATATTCGGGCTTCGTTAGAAGCATTAAATGAAATAATAGGAATTGTAACAACAGATGAAATGTTAAATAATATTTTTGATAAATTCTGCATAGGAAAGTGATAATTTAATTTTAAGGAATTATGTTTCACGTGAAACATGAATTAACTAAAACCGAAAAAGTTTCACGTGAAACAAAAGATAAAGATGAAAGAATATGATGTAGTTGTTGTAGGCGGCGGGCACGCCGGAATTGAAGCAAGTATTGCCGCTGCAAAAATGGGTGTTTCCGTTGCTTTGATTACAATGGAAAAAGATGGAATTGGAAGACTTTCCTGCAACCCCGCTATTGGTGGAAGCGCCAAAGGGCATTTGGTTCATGAAATTGATGTACTTGGCGGCGTAATGGGACAAATCGCGGATTTATCGGGAATTCAATTCAGAACATTGCACAAATCAAAAGGTCCTGCTGTTTGGGCGGGGAGATGTCAATCGGATAGAAAGCTTTATTCACAGGAAGCCGTTAAGTTTGTAGAAAAGACATCTAATCTCGATATAATAGAAGATATTGGTTCCGATATTAAAACCGAAGGTAACAGAGTTGTCGGAATTTCAACTCAAAAGGGAAATGAATATAAATGTAAAGCAATTGTTATATCAGCCGGGACTTTTTTAAATGGAGTGATGTACACAGGGCTAACTCCGAGTGTAGGCGGGCGGTACGGAGAAGAAGCGGCGGTTGGAATTACGGAATCATTAGTTAAACTCGGATTTGAAACAGCGAGACTTAAAACCGGAACACCTCCGAGGTTGTTAACCGAATCTATTAATTTTGATGTTCTAGAAGAACAGCCCGGAGACGAGGATGCTAAACCGTTCTCTTTCAGAACGGATACGATAAATTTTCCTTTTCTCCCGCAGAAGAGTTGTTATTTGCTTTATACCAATGAAGAAACTCACAAGGAATTGGAGGTAGGGTTCAGCTTTTCGCCGATGTTTACGGGATTAATTGACGGAGCCGGACCGAGATATTGTCCTTCAATCGAAGATAAAATCGTACGATTTTCCGATAAACCCAAACATCAGTTGTTTTTGGAGCCCGAAGGATTGGATTCCGACCAAATGTATTTGAACGGGTTTTCTTCGTCGCTTCCTGCTGATGTTCAGTTAAAAGCAATGAAAAAGATTCGCGGACTTGAAGATGTAGTTATGGTTCGTCCCGGATACGCCGTTGAATATGATTTTTTTCCTCCTTATCAGGTGGATTTAACTCTTGAAACAAAAAAAGTTGAGGGACTTTATCTCGCCGGACAAGTAAACGGAACTTCCGGTTATGAAGAAGCTGCGGGACAAGGAATTGTTGCGGGAATAAATGCGGCGGCAAAAATTCTCGGGATGCCTGAATTTATTTTGAAAAGAACGGATGCTTATATCGGTGTTCTTATTGATGATTTGGTAAATAAATCAACCAACGAACCATATCGGATGTTTACTTCACGTGCCGAACATCGCCTTTTGCTGCGACAGGATAATTCCAAAGAGAGATTGATGAAATTCGGTCATCGCTACGGTTTAATTACCGATGTTGAGTTTCGTGAATTTCAGGAAGAAATGAAAACGCTGAGAGGTTTAATATCGTTATTTAACGAGAAAAAAGTAAAACCGAAAGAAGTAAACAATCTGCTGGTTAGAAAAAATTCTTCTCCTCTCGATAATTCCGAAACGCTTGCTAAATTATCTAAAAGACCGGAAATAAAAGTTAGTGAACTTGTTTCGGAATTGAACTTAAAATTTGATTCAAATGTAAAAGAAGAAATATTGGAAAAAGTTGAAATTGAATTAAAGTATGAAGGATATATAAAAAAACAGCAGGAGTTAGTTGAAAAACTTAATAAGCATGAAGAAATTTTAATCCCTCTTGATTTTGATTATCTTTCGGTAAAAACAATTTCGATGGAAGCAAGAGAGAAACTGAATAAAATAAAACCTCGCACATTGGGGCAGGCTTCGAGAATTTCAGGCGTCTCCCCTTCCGATATTTCGGTTTTATTAGTATATTTAAAACATTAAATAAAAGGAATTTGCAGTGGATAGAGAAGAAAAGTATTTAGGCGAATTAAAATCGTTCTTTTGGGAAAACAGTTTAAGTCCGGAAATATTTCAATTGGAAAGATTAGCGCACTTTGCTGATTTGCTGACAGAGAAGAATCAGGAAGTTAATCTTATTTCTCGTAGAGATATTAAAAATATCATCGAAAATCATATTTTTATCTCCGCATATATTTCTCGTTTTATTCCTGAAAAAGTTTCCACTTTTCTTGATATTGGAACCGGCGGCGGTTTGCCCGGGATTCCTCTTGCAATTATGAACTCCTCTCTAAAAGGTGTTTTGGTAGATTCAACATCAAAAAAAATTAACGCAGTTAGCGATTTTGTGCAGAAATTAAAACTCGGCAATGTAACTCCCGAAAATTATCGCGTCGAAAACGAGGAATTTGTTGAAAAATATAAGGATAGTTTCGACTTGGTAGTAACTCGCGGTACAGTTCCTTTGGTAATTCTTTTCAGATATGCACTTCCCTTGGCGAAGAAAAAAGCATTTTTAATGACAATCAAAGGAGGAGATTTATCTCGAGAAATTGAAACCGCAAAATTAAAATACAATTCCCATATCAAAAAAATTACTTTTATCGAGCTTGCTTATAAACCGACAAATCCGCGGAACGAAAAAGATAAAAAGCTCGTTTTGGTTGAGTTATCAAGATAAATTAATGCTTGGTTTCGATTAGGTGGAGATTTTTTCAAAATAAAACTATTCCAAAGTGATTCCCTTTCCGGTTAGTTTTTCTTTTAATAACTCTGCATTTTTATATTGTATTCCGTCCCAGCCTAATGCTTTAGCCGCGTCAACATATTCTTCTATATCATCAATAAAAAGGTGAGCGCTTCCCTTGAGTTTTGTGAAGTCCTCAACGGCTTTATAGATGCCTGTTTCCGGTTTTGCAAAGCCGATTTCGTGGGAAAGAATCAGCTTGTCGAAATATTTAAGAAAATCATAATTTTGCCAGCCGTAGTTTTGGTGAATTGAGTTTGTGTTGGAGAGTAAAACCAAAGTGTAATTTTTTTTTAGTTTCGGCAGAAGAGAAGTAACTTCTTTGTTTTCGCTGAATATTTTTGAAAATATTTCAATAAAGGAATCTCGAGGAATTAAATTTTCCGTCCAATTCATCATAATATCCAAAAAACTTTTTTCAGATAATTTTCCTTTTTCAAATGAACGATGAACATCGTAGTTTTCCATATAAAGCTTTCCGAATTTTTCTCCTAAGCCGGGTTTGTAGGAATCAAGTTTTTCCAATAGAGGTTTGTAATCAAAAGGAATTAATACATTCCCCAAATCGGACACAATGACTTTTATTTCGCTCATTCTTTTTTCTTTTTTATGAAAAAATTATAAAGTTATATTTGATTGTAAAAATAAATAAAATTTAGGAAGCGGCAACATGGATTTTAAGAATTTGGCGGTACAGGATTTTTATCCCGATGACGTAAGTTATTGTTACGGATGCGGAAAATTAAATGAGCACGGACATCATCTTAAAAGTTATTGGGAAGGAGAAGAAAGCGTTGCACATTTCACTCCCGAAGTTTATCACACGGCAATTCCCGGTTATGTTTACGGAGGATTAATTGCATCGATTATCGATTGCCATGGAACCGGCACGGCTGCGATAGCCGCTTTCCGAAAGGAGAATAGAAGTTACGACTCGCTTCCGCCGTTCAGGTTTGTAACGGCTCATCTTGAAGTGGATTATCTTAAACCTACACCGCTTGGCGTTGAACTGGAGTTAAAGGGAAAAGTAGTTGAGCATAAAGGGAAAAAAGTTGTAACCGAAATTACCGTTTCCGCAAACGGAGAAGTAACTGCACGCGGTAAAGTTGTTGCAGTACAAATGCCGGAAACAATGAAATAATTCTAACGTCAAATGAATCGGAAATGGTTTTGAATAAAATAAAGAAGGAAAACAAAATGAAAAAATTATTTGTCTTATTTCTAACGTTGAGCTTTGCGGTATCGGCTCAAACAAAATTGAACTACCCGAAACCGCATAAAGGCAATGTAGTGGATAACTATTTCGGTACGAAGGTTGCCGACCCGTACAGATGGATGGAAGATGTGAATTCGCCGGAAACAAAAAAATGGGTGGAAGAGGAAAACAAACTTACGGAAGAATATCTAAACAAAATTCCTTTTCGCAATAAGATAAAAAAACGTCTTACCGAACTTTTTAATTACGAGCGGTATTCGGCTCCTTCGAAACACGGGGAATATTATTTCTTTTCAAAAAATGACGGACTACAGAACTACGGTGTGGTTTATTATCAAAAGGGAATAAAAGGAACACCGAAAGTTTTTCTTGACCCGAATAAATTTTCCGACGACGCTTCCGTTAGTCTCGCCGGATTATCTTTCTCGCACGATACTAAATACGCTTCCTATTCAATTTCAAAAGGGGGTTCCGATTGGAGAGATGTTTTTGTTATGGAAGTAGCAACAAGAAAAAAATTAAGCGATCATCTTACTTGGGTAAAATTTTCCGGAATGGCTTGGTACAAAGACGGCTTTTTCTACAGTCGTTACGACGCTCCGAAAAAAGGAGAAGCTCTAAAAGCGCAGAACGAATTTCAGAAACTTTATTATCATAAAGTAGGAACGCCGCAAAGCGAAGATAAACTAATTTTGCAGGATAAGAAAAATCCGAGACGGGGTTTTGACGGCTATGTAACGGAAGATGAAAAGTATTTGATTATCAGCGGCTGGGAAGGTTCATCGGACAACAATCTTCTCTTTTATAAGGACTTATCAAATGAAAACAATAAAATAGAACCTTTAATAAATAAATTGGAGGCGCAATATTCCTTCATCGATAACATTGGAGACAAGTTTTTAGTTGAAACTAATTTTAAAGCTCCGAATTATAAGATAGTTCTGATTGATCCGCGACATCCTGAAAAAGAAAATTGGAAAACAATTATTGCCGAAACCGAGAATCCGATTAGAAGCGCTTCCTTTGTGGATAATAAACTTATTGTTTCATATTTAAAAGATGCCAACACAAAAGTTTATTTGTTTGATGCTAACGGGAAGAAACTTGCCGAAGTTAAATTGCCGGGAATAGGAACTGCCTCGGGATTTAACGGACACAAAAATGATAAAGAAGTTTTTTACACTTTTACTTCATTTACATATCCGCCGACAATTTATAAATACAATATTGAAAAAAACTCATCCGAGCTTTTTAGAAAATCTAACGTGAAATTTAATCCCGAAGATTATGAAACCAAACAAGTCTTCTACAAAAGTAAAGACGGAACTGAAGTTCCTCTCTTCATTACATATAAAAAAGGTTTGAAGTTAGATGGGAACAATCCTACGTTGCTTTATGCATACGGCGGGTTTAATATTTCATTAACGCCGAGGTTTTCCGTTACGAGAATTCCACTTCTGGAAAACGGCGGAGTTTACGCAATGGCAAATATTAGGGGCGGCGGTGAATACGGTGAAAAATGGCACAAAGCGGCAATGAAGGAAAAAAGACAAAACGCATACGATGATTTTATTGCAGCCGGAGAATATTTGATAAAACAAGGTTATACTTCGCATGAAAAATTAGCAATTATGGGCGGTTCAAACGGCGGATTACTTATGGGTGTAATAATTAACCAGCGCCCCGATTTGGCAAAGGTTGCTTTTCCGATGGTTGGCGTTATGGATTTACTGAGGTTCCAGAAGTTTACAATCGGTTGGGCTTGGGTGCCGGAATACGGCTCGAGCGATAACGAAAACGAGTTTAAGTATTTATATAAAATTTCTCCTCTTCACAATTTGAAAAAGGGCGTGAAGTATCCGGCGATAATGGTAACAACAGCCGATCATGACGACAGAGTTTTTCCTGCGCATTCCTTTAAGTATGCGGCAACTTTACAGGAGGATAACGCAAGCGATAATCCGACTTTGATTAGAATTGAAACTAAAGTTGGGCACGGCGCCGGAACAAATGTTAAGAAAACAATTTCTCTCTACACGGATGTCTATTCATTTATGTTTTACAATATGGGAATTACACCGAAATATTAGGAAAGGAAGAATATGAAACCGACAAAAATAGAATTAAACAAAGAAAAAGAAGAGCTGATTATTACGTGGGAAGATGGAAACAGTTACAAATATCCGCTCCGTTATTTGCGCGACGAATCTCCCGACGCGAATAATAAAGGGGAACATATCTTGTGGAAGACAATTCCGCCCCCGCCTAAAGGTTCTGACAAAGAGGGAAAATATGAAATAAAAAACATTGAAGTTGCCGGAAACTATGCAATTCAAATTACATGGAAAGACGGTTACGGATATGGAATTTATTCGTATGAACTTCTTCTTGAGTGGGGAAAGATGTTAGCCGCAGCAAAAGAGAAATTGAATAATTAACAATTAATATAAGATGTTGGGGAAGAATTATTCCCCAATATCTTCATTCCAAAGCTCAGGGTTCGTTTTAATAAAATCTTCCATTAAAGATGTGCATTCGGGATTGTTTTGCACTGTTAATTCCACTCCGCGTGACTGAAGATATTCCTCCGGTCCTTTGAATGTAATATTTTCGCCGACAACCACTTTGGGAATTTTATATAATAAAACTGCGCCGCTGCACATATCACATGGAGATAATGTTGAATAAAGGACCGCGCGCCGATACTCTTTTGCGGAAAGTCTTCCCGCGTTTTCAATGCAGTCCATTTCGGCGTGCAGAATAGCGCTTCCGTTTTGAACTCGCCGATTATGTCCGCGACCGACAATTTTTCCGTCAAGCACCAAAACGGAGCCGATAGGAATCCCGCCCTCATCCAATCCTTTTTTTGCTTCTTCCAAAGCGGCTTTCATGTATTTGTCCATAACAAAAATATCTCCTTGAATAAATATCAGAAAAAATTTGGTTTTGATATTAACATACGGATAAACTCTCGTTTAATCAATCCAGTGGAAAGATTTTGCTGTAATTCTCCGCTTTGTTTTAAGCGCGTAAACGATTATTTTT
>CAYLYR010000116.1:0-7292 GCA_964387835.1 uncultured Melioribacter sp. | reverse complement strand
ATTAATAGATATTGAGCTTATAAGAACTTTAATCGTGAGCCGAAAAACCAACGCTGCATTGAATGAACTCGATTCGTTTGAAAATAAATTCGGCGATTCCTTAACAGCGGACTACTGGCGCGGTTGGACTTACTTATTGAACAATCAGCCTGAACTTGCGTCTTTTTATTTTAACGAATCCGCTGCAGGAAAAAGTATTTCGGAAGAAGTTAATAAAATAATAAATAGAAAATATTCGCTCTTTAATGTTAAATTGATGTCGTACATTTTGCCCGGAAGCGGACAAGTTTATACGGAACATTATTTTTCCGGAGCCGTTTCGCTGGCTTGGAATATTCTTTTCGGGTACATGACGGTTAAGGCTTTTCAGGACAGAAGAATTGTTGAAGGTTTGTTAATCGGCGATTTGCTTTGGCTGAGATTTTATAAGGGGAATATTCAAAATGCGGAAAGGTTTGCTAAAGAAAAAAATATTAAATTAATTAATCGATTAATAGAAAATTTACAAAACAATTATAAAGGTAAAAAACCGTGAAAATTTCAGAAGAAGAATTAAGAAAAATTACATTGACCGCAATTAATGAACTCGGCGATAAAGCTTCGCCCGAACTTGTGCGCAACATTGTTTCGTCGGCAGTAGATAAACTCGGCGCGGAAGCCGATTTGCCTCAAACCGAAACCGCTCCCGTTTTGGATAGAGCAATTCTTACTTCCTTCGGGTTGAACCGACCGGGCGTTATCGCAAAAATAAGCGCGCTTTTAGCTGAAGCCGGCTGCGATTTGCGTGATGTTTCGCAAAAAATTATGGATGATTTTTATACTTTAATAATGATTATTGACCTTTCCTCTTCAAAATATCAACTGAAAGAGTTGATTGAAAAACTATCGAAAATAGAGGATGAATTAAACGTGAAAATATTTTTGCAGCACGAAACGCTTTTCAGACAAATGCACAGAATTTAATTTTAACGGGAAGAAAAAATAAATGAATTACGAATTTGACGAAATATTAGAAACTATAAAAATGACGGAGATCGAACATTTCGATATTCGCACCGTTACGCTCGGAATAAGTTTAAGAGATTGTGCCGATAGAAATCTTGAGGTCAGCAAACAAAAGGTTTACGATAAAATTATTAAGTACGGAAAAAATCACGTAAAGTTCGCAGAAGAAGTTGAAGAACGCTACGGAATTTCTATTGCAAATAAAAGAATTTCCATAACTCCTATTTCAATTCCCTTTGACGGATTGAACCGATATGAATTTATCGAGATGGCAAAAACTCTTGATAAAGCCGCCGCGGATGTCGGGGTGGATTATCTTGCGGGCTTTTCCGCATTGGTTCAGAAGGGATTTACAAAAGGGGAAAGAGAGCTACTTGAAGCAATTCCTTTTGCTCTTGCCGAAACAAAGCGGATTTGTTCAAGCGTGAACGTAGGTTCAACAAAAGCCGGAATTAATATGGATGCAATTTTAAAAGTTGCCGATCTAATAAAAAAGACTGCAGAACTTACCAAAGATCAGGATTCAATCGGCTGCGCTAAGTTTGTTGTTTTTACAAATGTTCCGGAAGACAATCCTTTTGTGGCGGG
Source organism: uncultured Melioribacter sp. (assembly GCA_964387835.1). Classification (GTDB taxonomy): domain Bacteria; phylum Bacteroidota; class Ignavibacteria; order Ignavibacteriales; family Melioribacteraceae; genus WGAL01. The sequence goes on along the minus strand of CAYLYR010000116.1, from coordinate 5,699 downwards.
CGCTTTTCACGGCGTAACGGAACCGGAGGTTGTTCTTAATGTAGGCATAAGCGGACCGGGAGTTGTGCTCGATGCAATTAAATCCGCGGGTAAAGTTGATTTGCAGACCATTTCGGAAGTGATTAAGAAAACTATTTTTAAGATAACTCGCGCAGGGGAATTGATAGGGCGCGAAGTTGCGCAGAAGCACGGAGTTCCTTTCGGGATTGTTGATGTTTCGCTGGCGCCGACTCCGGCTGAAGGCGATAGCATCGGCGATATTTTAAAGGCGATGGGCGTTGAAGATGTGGGCGCGCACGGAACAACGGCGGCGCTTGCAATGTTGAACGATGCGGTAAAAAAAGCGGGATTAATGGCAAGTTCGTCCGTAGGCGGATTAAGCGGAGCTTTTATTCCTGTAAGCGAAGACCAGGGAATGATTGATGCGGTAAAACGCGGAAATCTCAGCATTGAAAAATTGGAAGCAATGACAGCCGTGTGCTCCGTTGGGCTTGATATGATTGCCGTCCCCGGCGATACTCCCGCTTCTACGCTTGCGGGAATTATTGCCGACGAGTCCGCTATCGGTTTGATAAACGATAAAACAACCGCCGTACGCGTTATTCCCGCCTACGGGAAAAAAGTCGGCGATGTTGTCGATTACGGCGGACTTCTCGGATTGGCTCCCGTAATGAGCGTTCGTGAAATAAGCAGCGCTAATTTTGTAAATCGCGGCGGACGTATTCCGGCGCCGACACGAAGTTTGACAAATTAAGTTTGAAAAAGAAAAGGAGAAATAGATGAAAAACAAAGGATTAATAATCGGCGGCGCGATAATCATATTTATATTTTTGATTATCGGCTGGGGCGTGGGCGTTTATAACGATTTGGTTTCGTTGGACGAAGGAGTTTCACAGGCTTGGAGCCAGGTGGAAAACCAATATCAACGCCGCGCGGATTTAATTCCCAACTTGGTTAACACTGTAAAGGGAGTTGCTAATTTTGAAAAAGAGACTTACACGGCGGTTGCCGAAGCGCGTTCAAAAGTAACTCAAATTAAAATGACTCCCGAAATGCTTTCCGACCCGAACGCTCTGAAAAAGTTTCAGGCTGCGCAGGATAATCTCGGAAGCGCTCTTTCCCGCTTGTTAGTTACCGTTGAGCGTTATCCGCAGCTGAAAGCCAACGAAAACTTTCTGCAGCTTCAGGCTCAATTGGAAGGAACCGAAAATCGCATCTCGGTTGAAAGAAGACGCTTTAACCAAATAGTTCAGCAATATAATATGAAAATTCGCCGTTTTCCCGGAAGTATAATTGCTAATTTTGCCGGCTTTAGGGAAAAGCAATATTTCAAAGCTGTAAAAGGCGCTGAAACAGCTCCGAAAGTTCAGTTCTGATTTTGAAGGATAGAAAATTACATATCGTCCTTCTGCTCTTTATTTTGTTTGCCGGAAATATTTACGCCGGAGATGTTGACGTTCCGAAACTTCGTTCCTATTGTAACGATTTTACGGGCACGCTTACCCCGGCAAATGTTCGGCAGATAAATCAAGCGCTTTCCGATTTCGAGAAAAAAACATCTAACCAAATTGTCTTCTTGATGATAAATTCACTTGACGGAATGCCGATTGAATATTTTGCAAATGAAGTTGCGGAAAAAAATGGAATCGGAACAAAAAAGCATGACAACGGCGTTTTGTTTGTTGTCGCTAAAAAAGATAAGAAGATGAGAATCGAAGTCGGTTACGGACTTGAAGGCGCGCTCCCCGATGCGCTTGCAAGTTCTATTCTGCGAAATGAAGTCCGCCCTTATTTCAGACGCGGAGATTACTTTTCCGGCATAGCGGCGGGACTTACTGCAATTATGAAAGCGACTGTCGGCGAATATAAAAACGACAAAAAACAAGATGAGAAAAAGGGCCTTCCGATCGGGACGATTATTTTCTTAATTATCATGATTCTTTCGCTCTTCGGCGGTCGAGGAAGCGGACTCGGGCTTTTGTGGCTCGGAGCCGGAATGCTCGGCGGAGGCGGTAGTCGCGGCGGCGGATTTGGCGGTTCAGGCGGCTTCGGCGGATTTTCCGGCGGTGGCGGAGGTTTTGGCGGCGGCGGTGCAAGCGGCGGCTGGTAATTAATAATGGTTTCGGACTTACGAGGTTAATATGAAAAAAATCTTTGTACTGTTTTTTATTCTTCTTTTTTCCGTTTCCGCATACGCGCAGTGTGTGCGCAGTTCCCAACGTTATAACGGAGTAAAGGAAGTAACGGAAATTCCCGCCGGGATGACATATAACGAATTTCTGAAATTGCAGAGGGAAATTACTTGGCAGAGAATAGCCGCAGCGGCGTTTATTCCCGGTTATCTCCATTTTTATGCCGATCACAACAAGGAAGGTTATTACATTCTCGCTGCTCGCTTATTGGCAACCGGCTTTATGGTTTTTGCTTCGATTGATCAGCTTAATTACAGTAATTCACTCAATCTTTTTTCGGCAGTGTCTGATTTCGACAATGTAGAAGCGAGAACAGAACGGAATTTTGTTATGTTTCTGAGCGGAGCAATTGTGAACTTTATCGGTTTTGCAATAGATTGGACTCACGGCGATTGGCTAATTGAAAACGAACGAAATCAAATTCTTTATAAATACGGATTAAAAATAAAAGCAAATGTTAAACCGAGTGTTTCTTTTTACAGAAGTAAACCAATCTTCGGTGTAAATCTGTTGGTTTCATTTTAGTTTTGCGAATGAAAAAATCGGCGAATATCGGTACGACAAGTAGAAAAACGAGCTTAAGTTATGCAGAATATAAATTGGTTAACGGATTTGGAAAAGGGAAAGGAAAAATCGGCACATGAAAGAAAGCCGATTCTTCTTCAATTTGAAAGAGAACAATGTTCCGGATGTAAAAAATTAGATGCCGTAACCTACCCCGATTCAAAAGCAGCGGAGGAACTGCAGCAATGGTTTGTGCCTTTAAGGTTAGATATTTTTTCAAACAGTAAACTCCGCTCCCAACTTTCCGCAATATGGACTCCATCGTTTTATATATTGGATAGAAGAGAAAAATTATATTTTACACACGACGGATATTTGAATATTGAAGACTTCAGAGTTTTTCTCAGACTTGCCTTTGTTCACTATTTGCTGCCGAGAGGAAAATACAAAGAAGCTATCGAAATAATTAACCGAAGTCTGGCGATGTTTCCGAAAAATCCGAATAATCCCAAGTTATTGTTTTTAAGAGGAAAAGCCGAATTTTTAATTGGAGGGAATAAAACGGCATTCCGAAAAACAATGCGGGAAATAACGGAAAAATATCCGGAAAGCACGGAAGCAAGAGCCTGGCCCTGGATGGATTGAGAAGTAAAGTTATTTTAGGTAATGTTCCGATGAAAATTTTTAGGTTATTTTAATGCTCTATGCCGTTGTTTCAATTATAATACTTGCCGCATCTTTCCTCTTTTCGATGCTGGGACTTGGAGGCGCGCTGGTTTATGTTCCCGTTTTAAAGTGGGCGGGATTTCCGTTAAAGGAAGTTGCTATTCCTTTGGCGTTACTTTTAAACGGATTAACAACCCTTATCGCCTTATTTGCATTTATAAAAAACAAACTTGTCGATTGGAAAGGCGGGGCAGCCATGACAATTGCAGCGTTTATTTTTGCTCCCGTCGGCGCTGTTTCTTCCGAGTATATCCCCGTGAAATCGCTGCTTCTTTTGTTTTCCGTTATGGTGCTGATTGCCGCGGCAAGAATGATGTTTATGTCGAAACAGCCTGAACCCAAATCAATTATGAGTTTCAAAAAAAGAGCGGTAATCGGTGCGTTGGTCGGCAGTTTTGCGGGATTTATCGCGGGACTATTGGGAATCGGAGGCGGTTTTATAATGGCGCCTTTATTAATGTGGATGGGTTATTCTACAAAAAAAGCCGCAGCCACATCTGCATTTGCCGTAACGTTTTCCTCTTTTTCCGGCTTTTTAGGTCATGTTTCACAAGGTCATTTTAATTGGACGTTAACCGTTTTGCTTACGGCAGCCGTAATTTTGGGAGCCGCACTCGGCAGCAATTTTATGGTAGCGAAAGCAAAATCGAGCAGAGTTAAACAAATTTTTGCATTAGTACTTTTTGCGATTGCCTTTAAAATAATTTTGGGAATTATTCTTTAGTATCTGTTTTACACAAACGCTTTTTTTATAAAAGGAAAATTATGGCTCATCATCATCACGAAGAAAATATCAGCGGACGCAGATTGATAATTACTATGCTGCTTAATTTTCTGATAACCGTTGTTGAAATAGTCGGCGGAATTATCTCGGGAAGTTTATCTTTAATTTCCGATGCGCTCCATAATTTCAGCGACGGAGTTGCGGTAATTATCAGTTATTTAGCCTTAAAACTTAAAGGGAAACCTAACTCATACAAGCATACTTTCGGTTTTAAACGCGCCGAAATTCTCGCGGCGTTAATTAATTCGTCAACTCTTTTGGTAATCTCTTTTTACTTGTTTTACGAATCCGCCGTGCGGCTGTTCAATCCCACTGAAGTTCAAGGCGGACTAATGGCGATTGTCGCTGCTGTCGGATTATTTGCAAATATTGCGGGAACTTTACTTTTAAAGAAAGGCGCATCTTCCAGCATTAATATTAAAGCCGCTTATTTGCATCTGTTAAGCGATGCGGTTTCGTCTGTTGCCGTAGTTCTCGGCGGAATTGCAATTTATTATCTCAATATTTTTTGGTTCGACCCAATCCTGACAATCTTAATTGCCGCTTACGTTTTGAAAGAGAGTTATCATATACTTACCGAAGCGCTTCATGTTTTGATGGAAGGAACTCCGGAAGGCGTTTCTCTTGATGAAATTAAGAAGACGGTAGAAAGTTTTGATAATGTTGTAAATATTCATCATGTGCATGTTTGGTCGGTTGGAGAACATGATATTCACCTCGAAGCCCATGTAAACATAGACAACATGATGACAGTTGATAGCGATTCCCTCCGAGAGAAAATCGTAAAAGAATTACATAATAAGTTTGGAGTTAACCACGCTACAATTCAGTTTGAGTGCGGAAAATGCGAGAATGATGGAATCATTAAAAATTAATAGAAATAATTATGAACGATAAAGTTTTAATATTACGCACACTTAGGTGCAGAAAAAGCGATGTAATGATTAGGTTTCTCGAAGAGAATAAAATACCGCATATTGTTAAATATGTTGAAGAGGATAAAGAAGCCGGGGAGCTTTTCAAAAAACACAAATTAAAAGCTTCTCCGGGAATTATTGTAAACGGGCATCTTTTTAATCCTTATAAGTTAATCGAAAACTGCAAAGTTAAAAACCCGCATGAAACGAAAGAAAGATTCATGAAGCTTTTGAACGAGCAATAAAAGAACCGGGTATGTTTCTATAAAAACCGAATGCTGATTCAATAATAAAATTTGCAATTTAGAATTGAGATGTTTAAGTTGCAGAAAAAAACAAGGGCGCATACAATTGAGGTATGTAAAAATAAAATACAGCTTCTCGAACAACTCCCAATCGGGTTATACCGAATACCGGAATTTCAATAAAAATCTAATTTTAAAAAATTGTGATTTATGAATTTGAATAATATACATACAATAAACGAAATATTTCGTAATATACGCATTGCGTATATTGAGACGTTCGGACGCAATCGCTTCGCTCTTGCGTCCGAACGGGCGGCGGTGCCCAATG
>CAYLYR010000115.1:0-7302 GCA_964387835.1 uncultured Melioribacter sp. | reverse complement strand
CGCAAGCGCGGAAAGAAGAAGTCCGATTCCGCTGATAAACTGTCGCGATACCAAAAACTTTTTACGCATTGTACTATCCATACTCTTTCCTACAATATCCGTGTAGGAAATTCCGGCAAAAGCTCCGCTTGTGCTAAAAAGCAGCATCCAGACAAATATTAATGCAATGGTTGTTGTTGTACTTAAAGAAGAATAAAACCAAATCGTTAAGCTCAACCCGGCAAAAGCCGAAACGCGCAATAATATTCCCAAGATTAAATACTTCTTCTTATATTTTTTTGTATTAAGAAAGCCGGCAAAAATTAACTGCGCCAACATGGGAACGCCGATAACTATTGAGGTAAGAACTCCCAAAGTGGTTTGAGTTCCGCCGACCGCGAGAATTAATGCAGGAAGAACGGTATTTCTTTCGGCAAAAGTCTGCGCCAAAGCAAGAAAAAAGCCGTGCCAAACAAGAGCCGTAAAATTTCTTTTATCGTTAATCATCTAATTTAATCGATTCTACCGCTTCGTTGGGAAGTGATATTTCGGTTAAGAAAGGAATAATTCCAAAGTTTTCTTTCAGCTTAATTCGGCTTTCCTGTCCCATTCTTCTCGCTACAAAAATTTTGCAGTCATTTAGAAAACCGATAATCAATTTCGGATTATCGTGATGTGAATGGTTCTCGGAATTTGCCCCGTAAGGATTTTCCCTCTGTTCAATAAACTTTTTTTCTTCATTGTAAATTCGGTAAAAAGGAGCAATGCCGAAATGCCCTTTCCAGAGAGTTCCATTTTCATCAACTGCAACTGCAATGTTTTTTCTATCCATAAAAATTTTCCATTTCTATTTTAATCTTGATCAATAATTTTAAAAAAATTAAGGAAGTAAAATAATTATATTTACAGTTTAAATTTTAAATAAAGGAGAATTATTTTGAAGGAAGTAAGAGTACGTTTTGCGCCCAGTCCGACAGGTTACCTGCACGTCGGTGGACTAAGAACGGCATTATACAACTTTTTATTTGCTAAAAAGAATAACGGGAAATTTATTCTGAGAATTGAAGATACCGACCGTAACCGTTACGTTGAGGGAGCTGTTGAGAAATTAATTGAAACTTTGAAATGGGTTGGTTTGAATTATGATGAAGGTCCCGATAATCCAGGGAAAGTCGGACCATACACTCAGTCCGAAAGATTGGACTTATATAAAAAATATGCCGAGAAATTGATTGAAGAAGGGAACGCTTACTACGCTTTCGATACTCCGGAAAGACTTCAAGAGCTGCGAGATTACCAATATAAAAATAAACTCCAACCGAAGTACGACAAGGCGGCATTGAAGCTGACGAGAGAAGAGATTGAGAAAAAATTATCCGCCGGAGAACCTTACGTTGTGCGGTTAAATGTTCGCCCCGGTGAAAAGGTTTTGCTCAATGATATTATCAGAGGAAGAATCGAATTCGACACCGATATTATCGATGATCAAATTTTGATAAAAAGTGATGGTTTCCCGACTTACCATCTTGCAAATGTTGTTGATGATTATTTAATGGGAATTTCACACGTTATTCGCGGCGAGGAATGGCTTTCCTCAACTCCGAAACATATTCTGCTTTACAAATATCTCGGCTGGGAATTGCCGGAATTTGCTCACCTTCCCCTGCTGTTAAATCCCGACAAATCCAAACTCAGCAAACGTCAGGGCGATGTTGCAGTTGAAGATTACAGAGCGAAGGGATATTTGAAAGAAGCTCTAATTAATTTTGTAGCTCTTCTCGGCTGGAGCACAAGCGACAATCGTGAGATGTTTGAATTGGACGAACTTGTTAAGGAATTTTCTTTGGAGCGTGTGCACAAAGCGGGAGCGGTTTTTAATATTGAAAAATTAAACTGGCTGAATGCGGAACATCTCAGGAAAAAATCGGGCGTAGAGCTGCTTGCAATGCTTAAAGAAGAACTGAAAAACTCTAAATATACCGGATTAAGTTTTGAAGATAATTACCTTTTGTTGATTATCGAGGCGATGAGAGAGCGAGTAAGTTTTATCCACGAATTTATTGAAAAATGCCCCTATTTTTATGAACGTCCCGCAACTTATGACGAAGCTATTATTAAAAAAAGATGGAAGGATGATTCCAAGGAACTCCTTACCGAATATGTAAAAAGGTTAAAGGGAATTGATAATCCGGTAAAAGAAGACTATGAGAAAATTCTTGTGGAAATTGCCGAGGAACGGGAAATCGGGAAAGGACGTTTAATTCATCCTCTGCGTCTTGCGGTTTCGGGCGTAGGTATCGGTCCGGGAGTTTACGACTTGCTCTTTATACTCGGGAAGGATGAAGTAATTAACAGAATTGAAACAGCGCTAACTAAAATATCGAAATAGATTATGGAAGAAAACAAAACAGCAAAACAGAACAATTTTATTCGTGAAATAATTGACGAACATTTAAGGACAAACAAATACGAAGGAAAAGTTCACACACGTTTCCCTCCCGAGCCGAACGGCTATCTCCATATCGGGCACGCTAAATCGATTTGCTTAAACTTCGGGGTTGCCGAGGATTACAACGGATTGTGTAATCTGAGATTTGACGATACTAATCCGGCAAAGGAAGATGTGGAATATGTCGATTCGATTAGAGAAGATATTCACTGGCTTGGTTTCGATTGGGGAAACCGTGAGTATTTTGCATCCGATTATTTTGAGCGGCTTTACGAATATGCGGTTCAGCTTATCAAAAAAGGAAAAGCCTATGTTGACAATCTTTCCCCCGATGAAATTAGGGAATATCGAGGCACGCCTACACAGCCCGGTAAAAACAGTCCTTACCGAGATAGAACCGTTGAAGAAAACTTAGAGCTTTTCGAGAAGATGAAAAACGGAGAATTTGACGAAGGCGATTGTATTCTGCGTGCAAAAATCGATATGTCTTCTCCGAATATAAATATGAGAGACCCTGCAATTTATCGAATCAAAAAAGCGAGCCACCACCGAACCGGCGATAAGTGGGTTATTTATCCGATGTATGATTTTGCTCACGGACTTTCGGATTCAATCGAGGGAATTACACACTCACTCTGTACATTGGAGTTTGAAAATCACCGTCCTCTTTACGATTGGTTTTTGGACGAATTGGAAGTTTTCCACCCTCAGCAGATTGAGTTTGCAAGATTGAACTTAACGTTTACCGTGTTAAGCAAACGTAAACTCTTGCAGCTTGTCAACGAAAAATATGTTGACGGTTGGGACGACCCGAGAATGCCTACTATCTCGGGATTCCGCCGCCGCGGCTACACTCCGGAATCAATCCGCAATTTCGCCGATAAAATCGGTGTGGCAAAACGCGATTCCGTTGTTGACGTTGCTCTACTCGAACACAGCATTCGCGAAGATTTGAATAAACGGGCGCAGCGAGTTATGGGCGTGCTGAATCCGCTGAAAATAACGATTACGAATTACCCTGAAAATAAAACGGAAGAATTGGAAGCCGTAAATAATCCCGAAGATGAATCAATGGGAAAAAGATTGGTTCCCTTCTCCCGTGAACTTTTTATCGAAAGAGAAGACTTTCAGGAAATTCCGCACAGAAAATTCCACAGATTAGCTCCCGGACGAGAAGTTAGGCTCAGATACGCTTATATAATAAAGTGTGAAGAAGTGATTAAAGATGATGACGGAAACGTAGTTGAGTTACTTTGCACTTACGATCCCGAAACAAAAAGCGGTTCTCCAAACGCCAACAGAAAAGTTAAAGGAACAATTCATTGGGTTTCGGCAAAAGATGCTATTGATGTTGAAGTAAGACTTTACGACAGATTATTCTCCGTTGAGTTTCCCGAAGCTGACAAAGAAAAAGATTTTACGGAATTTATCAATCCGAACTCGTTGGAAATTCTCACAAACTGTAAAGTCGAACCTTTTTTAAAAGATGCAAAACCGGGTGATAGAGTGCAGTTCGAGCGGAAGGGATATTTCTGCGTTGACACGAAATTATCAAGTGAAGATAATCTTGTATTTAATAGAACTGTTACATTGCGTGACAGTTGGCAAAAATTATTGAAAAAAGGTTAGACGGAGCTTAATTTTTATTGATTTTCCTTTTCCGCTTCGATATATTTGGATTCTCAAAAATTGCCCTGTGGTGTAATTGGCAACACGTCTGACTCTGGATCAGAAGTCTCCAGGTTCGAGTCCTGGCAGGGCAGCATGAAAAACCCGACTTTGTTTGATGAAGTCGGGCTTTGTTTTTTATGCTGTTGTTAATCCGATTTGTTCGGTATTTCAGTTATTGCGAATGAAGTGAAGAAATCTCCGGTATTTTCAGCAATTGTTTTTGTATTGGAGATTGCTTCGTCGCTACGCTCCTCGCAATGACCGAATTTTTTGGAATATTTCAACTTTTGTCTTTTTACTTTTGTCTTTTATCTTTTCAGCCTTATCATTTTGTGCAGCATATTAGAATGTTATTCAGCCCGTTTTTCTTACCTGATATCTTAATCAAAATTTTTGTATTTTTACAAATTATAAAAAAGCGGACGTATGGAAAAAATAATAGATATAAAATACAAGAAACATCGATTGGATAACGGACTTGACGTTATTCTCCATCGAGACAATTCATTGCCGATTGTTACGGTTAATCTTTGGTATCACGTAGGTTCGTCAAATGAAGAAAAAGGTAAAACCGGTTTGGCGCATCTTTTCGAGCATATGATGTTCCAAGGCTCAAAAAACATTCCGAAAGAGATGCACTTCAAGTATATTCAAGAAGCCGGCGGAACTCTTAACGGCTCTACAAGTTTCGACCGAACAAACTACTACGAAACGCTCCCCTCAAATTCCTTAGAGCTTGCGCTCTGGTTGGAATCAGACAGAATGGGATTTTTATTGGAGACTTTGGATGAAGAAAAATTGGAGAATCAGCGTGAAGTTGTAATGAACGAAAGAAGGCAGCGTTATGATAATCAGCCTTACGGCAAAGCTTGGGAAACGCTGTTTTCAAATCTTTTTCCGGAAAATCATCCATACCACTGGCCCACGATCGGCTGGATGAACGACATTGAAAATTACACTCTCGACGATGTCCGCAACTTCTTCAAAAAATATTATTCCCCCGACAATGCCAGTATTGTAATTGCCGGTGATATTGATTACGAATCGGCTTTGGATTTTGTGAAAAAGTATTTTGAAGAAATCCCGGCTTTTGACAACCGTGAGGAAGTAATTATTCCGAAAAATAATCTTTCCGAGAATAAATTAATTCAATATGAAGATAATGTACAACTCCCGCGAATTTATTTGATGTGGAAAAGCGATAAGCTGTATGGGGAAGATGATGCAAAACTCGATTTTCTTGCCAACGCCTTAAGCGGCTCGAAAAATACACGCCTCTACAAAAAATTAATTTTTGAAAATCATCTCGCTCTCGAAGCTTACGCATTCCAATATTCAATTCAGAAAGAAGGCGTTTTTGTTATCTCGGCTACTGCGCGCCCAGGAATAAGTTTAGATAAACTAAAAGAAATTATTCTATCTGAAATCGAGAAAATCATAAATGAAGGGATAACGCCGTTCGAGTTGGAAAAATCGAAAAACACAATCATTTCGGATTATATTTATTCGTTACAAAATATCTCTTCCCTTGCAGACCAATTAAACAACTACAACATGACACTCGGCGAACCTAATTCTTTTAAGTATGATTTAAACAGATACAACGTTCTTAATATTGAGGATGTGAAAGAAGCTACCGAAAAATATTTAACCAAGCCATTTGTGGAATTGAGAATCGTCCCTAAAAATAGTGAAATAAAGATATGATAGATAGAAAAATTCCCCCGCTGCCGAAAACCGAAATAAGTTATTCTCCGCCCGAATTTTCGGAGACGCAATTGCACAACGGAGCGAATCTCTTTTATACCGAAAAAAATTCACTGCCGATTGTTCAGATAAATGTTGTTATCAATTCCGGCAGCGCTTTTGACCCTGCCGAGAAACAAGGACTTACAAACTTATTAGCCGTTACAATCGACGAAGGCGCAAACGGTTTATCGTCGCTGGAATTGGATAATCGGTTGGAAGCTCTCGGAACTTTGTTCAGTATTTCCGTCGAGCCGGAAAATACTTTCTTTACGATGATGACGCTGAAAAAAAATCTGGAACAATCTCTTGAACTTTTATCGTGGATTTTACAGAAGCCGAACTTTACCGAGGAAGATTTTAATCGGGAAAAAAGCAGAATTTTAGATGAAGTTAAAAGATTGAAAGACTCTCCCGCTTTTGTTGCCGATTACGTACTAACCGGCAAATTATACCAAGGAACGCCTTTTGCGTTTCTTAATCTCGGCACTTCCGATTCCTTAAAAACAATTACACCGGAGGATGTTAAAAATCAATATGAAAAATATTTTTCATCGCAGAATATGAGTATTGTGGCAGTGGGCGATTTATCTGAAGAGGAATTTGCTTCCGCTGCAGACAAATATTTTACATCCTTTAACGCCGACTTTACAGAAAAGAAAATCGATATTAAGCTCAATTCTTTATCTCGTCATTTTCATGTAGTTAATAAGCCGGGGGCGGGACAAAGTGAAATAAGAATTGCCAATATTGCATCGGGAAGACATGCCCCGAATTTTTTCGGAAAGAAATTGGCAAACTCTATTCTCGGCGGACAATTTTCGAGCAGGTTAAATCATAATCTGCGAGAGGAAAAAGGAATTACTTACGGCGTTTCTACATTTTTTAAATACACGAAAGAATTCGGTTCGTTCAATGCTTCAACCGCCGTCGAAAGCAAAGGAACAATCACCGCGATTAAAGAATTTTATAAGGAATTCGATTTAATCCGTAAATCTATTACGAATGAAGAGATTTCTTTTGCAAAATCGTATGCGCGTAAACTATTTCCCCTTCAGTTTGCTTCATACTCGAAAATTGCAACCAATAATACTAACTTAGTCGTTTTTGATTTACCGAAAACTTTCCATAAAACTTACATCGAACAATTGGGAGCAACTACAAAAGATGAAATTTTGGAAGCGGCGCAAAAAAATATTTTACCCGATTCCCAGCAGGCGGTAATTGTCGGCGATGCGGATTCCTTTATCGACGAACTAAAAGAATTCGCAGGAGAGAATAACGTAACTCGGTACGAACTCGAAGATATTCGTATTTAACTTTTTATGCGCGATACGCAATGCGGATAGTGAGATGTTGTGGTGCATTACAAACATGATTTCTACATCAAACAAAACGAGTGTATTTTTGGTAAATGGAAACGTCTGAAATAAAAATATACAGAACAGAGGAAGGAA
>CAYLYR010000114.1:0-7361 GCA_964387835.1 uncultured Melioribacter sp. | reverse complement strand
TCGCAATAACAGAAAAATTAAGTTCCCAGCGTACGGATACAGAGTTCAGAAAAAGATTTGCGAACATACTGCTCTTTCCCGTAACACATCAAAAAACTATTTAATCTTAAAACTGCAGTTCAACAGAAAAACTACTCCAACGCTCACGCCCGTACCATACAAGGGCGCTATTGGCATCGTGCGTTACTCCATCGCTTGCGCTGATAATATTCGCAGCATTCAAAACATTAAACAGATGAAAATTTAATTTTATTTTGCTAATCATCTTCGATTTTGGCAATACTGAAAGCGAGAAGTGAATGTCGAATCTATTGTAATCCGGCGCTCTCCACGACTGCACGTTTTTCTCATTTTCAAAAGAACGCGATGCCGGATCAAACATAGCGTAGTAACGCCCGAAAAAAAGATAGTTCGGGAAAAAGCTAAACTTGATGTTTTCCCCTATTTCTTTTGCCAACGTAATGCCGAGAGCAATCTTAGTCATTGGGGAATTACCTTCGTAAAGTCCGGCGATTTTTGAATTGAATTTCACAAGCGCTCCGGGATTTCCTTCCGGTCGCAAATACGCCGTAACGTCATTTAACCATTTGTAACTTCCGTAAGTAAAAGAACCGTTAAGGGAAAAGTTCTTCCCAAACTTTATCTTTCCTTCTCCTTCTATTCCGGTGTGTAACGATTTCGCTCCGTAAACATTAGCGTAGAAGAAGGAATATGTTTCAGGGACGTAAATATTAAAGTTAAGCGCTTTATCTTTCCACAGAGTGTAGAACGAATTTATCTGTAACTCTGCGAACTCGGACGAATAACCGTAACCCAGCTCAACCGAAAAAACTTTTTCATTTTTTACTTCGGGATAAAGTTTATTTGAATATGTGTAAACATTCATCGATAACGGAGCCTTGGAAAAACTGCCGATGTTAAAAAATATATTTTGACGTTTTGTGAAATTAAAATTAGCGCCCCCTTTTAATCGATATGTCCAAAAACTTTTCCATCCGGTTTCTCTTGCGGGATCGGTTGTTTTATAGTTAAAGTAATCTATTCTATCAAACGCCGTTGAGCCGACTGCTCCGTTTAGATATATGTTATATGTAGATGAGTTATATTCAATCTGCGCAAAACCGCCGAGTGAACGGGCAAAACTGTCGGCGTCGTAATCTACTTTATCTCCTACAAATAGTTTTTTATTTACAGGTAGGTTAACATTGCTGCTTCCGATATAATAATCCCCGCCGAGCAGATTATCGAGAGCGCTGTAATTTTCAGCTTGGTATAAAGAGCCGTCTATGCCGCCACTGTAAGTGAGATTTTGTTTTTTCAGAGTTATTGTTGACTTAAACGCTCCCCAATAATGCTTATGATATGTAAATCGGAGTGCAGAAATAGAACGGTGCATTGAAGTTGAGTAAGCGCTATCGATATTGCTGGAATTTACTCTCCAAACCGAATCAAAATCAACATGCCCCGATTCGTCTCTCGGGAATCCGCCCCACGGTGGAACATGTCCGCCGCCTGCTCCGTAAGAAAGATAAAGCGTATTTGCTAAATATGAATGTTTATTTATTTCCCAGTTATGATTAATTGTAAGCGAAGGTTTATGAAATTTATTGTCGTGCGTCGAAATAACTTCCCCAAATAAACGTCCCCAATCGGAATTGTATTTTAATCCCCGAAGCGCCCACGTATTAATCGTTTGAGGTGAAGTCCTCTGTCCGTGTTTCTGGGGCGAACCCATCAGCTCTATCTCCAAAGTATGATTGCCGAAGTTCATCCCAAGTGCAAAATAATATGTTATCATGTTTAACCAAGTTTGCTCGGCATAACCATCCGAAGTAGTTCTCGAAATTAATCCGGTAAAGCGCATGTTGTTTTCAGCAATAGGAACTGCAAATGCCGCCGAGAGTTTTCGGTAGTTAAAATCACCGAACCCGGTCTTAATTTTTAATGCGGGACCAAGATTAAATCCTCCGGTTGTTACAATATTAATATTTCCCCCGACGGGTGAAACCGAGTATGAGGAAGCTCCCAAACCACGCTGTACTTGAATTGAGCTTATCACATCGCTTAAGTCAGCCCAATTCGACCAATAGATTTCGCCGTTTTCCGGATTGTTAATCGGGATTCCGTTAATCATTACAGATAATGCTGTTTGGTCATAGCCGCGAAGATTGAGACGAGAATCGGCAAAACCGCCGCCTTGCGGTGAAATGTAGATGCCGGGTAAGTTATCAAGCGCCGAAGTTACATAACGACCGCCGAGTTCTTTTTCAATTACTCCTGAAGTTACCTCGGAAAAGGCAACCGGAGTCTCGCGTAATTTTGCCTTCTTTCCTTTTATAGTTGTTTCCGAAAGCAAAATCCGAATCGGTTTCATTTTAATGTTTATACGAATATTTTTATTAACGTTGAGAGGAAGCACAACGGATTTATATCCGATGTAGGAGCTTTTTAAAACGTAATTCCCCTTCGGCACATTCTTAATAATAAAATTTCCATTGCCGTCGGTTGATGCTCCAAGGTGTGTTTTTCCGATTGTAACGTTAACGCCGAGAAGCGGTCTGTTAGTTGAGTAATCGATAACTTTTCCGCTTACGGAAAATGTTTGCGCAGCAATTGCGCTGAAAAATGCAAAATAGAAAATTAGAAATAGGCGCATTTTTTCCCTTTCTTTTTTTTGTTTTGTATGATTGTAAGTTGTTGTGTAATGTTATTATCGAGTAACGATTATGAAGTTCCTTTCTCCCCTAATCTTAAATGAAGTGCCTATCAAAACGACTTCAAGTTTTTTTTTCAAAGCCGAAACACTTCTTGTGTAATCGGCAACATTACCATTTTTAAAGATGAACTTTAATCCGTTTTTAATGGGGACTTCCCTGAAGAAGGGGGCGATTTTGCTCTGATGATATTTTTTATTGAACGTATTAAAAAGATTTGTCATTCTTTTATTATAGTCTTTTACTTCCGATTCAATTTTATTTATCCTCTTTTTTTCTAATATTTTTTTGGACTTTCTACTCTTTAACAAAGTTTTAATTTCATCCCTTCGAAGATAAATGAATCCAAATTCATTTTTGTTTTTAAGGCGGATAAGATACTTGTTTCTTTTATAAAAAAGAAGTTTTATCAATGTCCCTTTTTTAAGTTTTACGGCGTTACCCGCCGGCAATGTAAACTCACGCTCTTTGTCAATTGGTACAAAACGCAGGTCGTCTATTTTCTTCCAGCGATGCAGAAAGATTTTCTTACCCGCTTTATTATATCCGATAATTTGTTTGCCGCTTGTAATTCCGAGGTAATAAGGCTCGCTGCTAATTATTACTTTCCGTAGCGGATTAAGGGGCTGCGATTTATCAATTTCCTCAATAAGTATTGGCGTAAAGGGGAGGAACTCCGCTTTTTGATTGTCGCTCATGGATTGTTTGTACTTATCGTAAAATTTAAGATGAAACGGTTTTTCCGCGAGGAGAATGTCTCCCTTCATCTGAGGATAAACATTAATATGCAAAGTGAAAATTAAAGAGAATAAAATCGGTAGAATTAAACCGATTTTATTCATAGAGAAAAAATTCATTTTTTTGTTTCTTTCCATTTTTCAATTGTAGAAAGTTGAGATGCAACTCCGTAAAGATTTATGCTTGTACTGTCAAATTGGGACGAAAAATAAGAAAGCGTCGGGATTGAGAAAAGCCATTTCCCTAACGCGAGTTTATGTTCCAATTTGTCAACCCTTTCGGCGTAAGCTTGTTTATCGCCGATTTCGTGCGTACTCATAAATCCGTAAACGTATTTGTATAATTTAGCGACATCGCTTTTGTTATCGGCTTTACCGACATCAAGTGAAAAGAAATTCTTTTCGGAGGTAATAGAGGCTGGCGCTAAGTTATTATTTTTATCGATTGTCAAATTAATTTTTCTCGAGGATAAATCCGGTTCACGCAAAAAGACATCATAAAGATCAAAAAGGAAATTACTTCTGTAGCCGGTAAATGCAATGAGAAGAACATCATAATTCTGCTTTTTAATTTCATCGTTAGTTACTGCTTTTGCGTGTAATTTCCCTTGAGAAATCTCCGGTGAATTGAGAATATCAATTAAAGCATTGTATTCCTCGCGAAAGCCGAAATTAACACAAGCTCTTATATTTATCGAGTCCGGCAAATATTGTAAATCCGCTTTTTCGTTATCGGATTCCGGCTGCACGATTTTTTCCTCTACATAGTAGGAAGAGGACGGAAAAACACTCTTGTTTTCAAGAGCATTAAACTTATTCCGATTTCCTTTATAATCAATAATATCGCGCTGTTGCGGTGTACCGATTTTATAAAAACGCGCAAGAATTTTATTCCTGTTTAAAAAAGCACGAAGCGCTTTTCGTTCTTTAAGATTTAACCTTTTCGTATTAAAAAGCAGTGCAAAATAAGTTGTGCTGATCCCGGGTTTTGCGAAGAAATCTTTATTTTTATCTAAAATCGGAGAAACGGCGCCGAAAGGTGATTCCAGCAGCACATTGATATTATTGTTCTTCAACTCGGTAGTAAAAGTGCTGTTATCGATAAAAGGTTTTAGCTTGACGTAAGAAATAAATGGTTTCTTCTCCGGGTTTTTATAATAATTTGCGACTCCCGATTTTTGAGGAACGGCAAAATAGGGACCTGTACCGTCATAGTAATTCAATGCGTTCATGTCGGAATTTTTGGGTAATATTTTGAAGGAAAGAACTTCCTTAATATCGGATTCCTTCCAAATGCGGTCGTGCTTGAATTGAAATTTGATAATTCCGTTTTTATCCGGTCCGCTAAAACCAATCTCTTTAAGAGCTTGAGCTACTAAAATATAATCGGGAGAAAGCGATCCGAGACTTTGAATCCTTTTCAGAGTAAAAGCCAAATCTTCGGCGGTAAAATAATCAGGCTTATTCGGAAGTATTTTTACTTCATCATCTTCTGACGAAATTTTGTAACTGTCAGCCCATTTAATGTTTTTCTTTAATTGAATCGAAACAACATCGTTAGCATCAATTCCGATTAACTTTCCCAAACCGTCTTCGTAAACGATACCGCTCGGATTTGACGATACGTTAAACAATCCGTCGAACTCAACTTCGTCCAACTTATCGGAGAGAGGATTGGCGTCGGGAAGATGAGGATCAACAACAGGCTTCTGATGCCCAATGTAAGGAATAACAATTGCGTCCTTTAATTTATTTCCACTGAAAATAAAATATGCAACAACAGCCGCCGCAACAAGTACGACCAAGCCGATTGAGAGTTCTTTTTTCTTCATTTCCGAATCCTTAATTTTTTCTTATGATTGGTTTTTGAGCCATCACACTAACTTCGTAAAGTTTGTACGAAGGGAATGAAAAAGTAACCGTTAAAACATTTTGCTCTTCCGCATCCATTTGTACCGGAGTAATTTTACACTCGTAATTATTATCTTTTGTCGGAGCAATTATTTTAATTCGCCCTTCGTTTCGCAGTTCCGTATTATTTAACATAATTTTGTCGTACCATTTTTCTGCCGAGGCATGATTTGCGATTTCGTCAGGCAGCTTAATATTAATTTCATAAACGGGGAATTTTGCCTTAGTCGGAATTTTTAAGCTGACCTTAAACATATATTTATTTACGCCTTTCTTTTTATCGGTTACCGGAGCAACATATAATTTCCGATAATCCGTCGGCGCTGTAATTAGCTTTGCAATGTTCATGTTAAATTCATCAACTATATTCCGGATTTTTCTTTTTCTGCCTTTGTAGTATTTTGCATGAAACTCAATAGCTCTTACTCGGGCGACAGCATTATCATTGATATTCCGAAGGAGTAATCTGTACTGAGCGACAATTGCGGTTTCGGGAAATGTAAAGTATTTTGTCTTCTGCAGATAGTTTTCAATCTCCCTATTTTCTTTCTCCACCTGCTCTGTTCCATTGTAGCTGAATGTGATTCTGTAAACAGGCGTAAAAACCGAATCGGAATAAAGCTGCTGTAAATTCTCGGTGTCGAGTTTATGCACATTTACAAATGAATCTATTCGAGATTTGGAAATATACTTTACTCTTGAATATAATTCTTTTTCGTAGTTTAGAATCAATTTGGATTTTTCTTTTTCCACATTCCTCGGGGAAATGAAAGAACCGAAATTATTCAGTCTTTTCAATTCACGTTCGGAATCGGCAAAATTGTTTGACGAGATATAAATTCCGAGAATGTTTTTTTCACTTTCGAGATATTTTTTATCCAAAAATCTATAATGATTAACTAAAAATTTCATCTCCTTATTTGCTTTTAAAAGAGATAACATTTCTCCGTAAGCTCCGCGTTTGCGTAAATTATTTATTCGAGAGACAATTAGATTTGCCTCCCTGTAATCACGGCTTAGTTTACGTGTATAGCGGCGGGCATTTCTCAGCTCTTTCTGCAAAGTTTTTACACAATAATAATTTTCAAATCCTCTAAAATCGGCGAGAAAAACATTTGGTAAAACATCCGTCATTTTTCTCAGCTTCTCTGCGGCAGCGGCATAGTAATCGTTTGGCAGCCATTTCGGGGATTTAGCCAAATAATCTTTAAGCTCACTCTTATATTTTTTATATTCGGAAAATTTAGCTGCTTTACTATCAAATGTTTTGAAGAAATTGACCAGATTGTTAAAATTTTCCGGAACAGAGCCGTTCGCATCTTTATATAATTTATAGATAGTTTCAACCGGCGGATAGATATTGAAAGGTTTGGTATCCTTCTTAACTTTAATCTTCTTTCTGTATTCCGAAGCGACACTTGAGATTCGTTCCGCAATAATGCTCCGTACTTTATTTTTTACCGATTCGTCAATCGATAACTTTGAGTTAAGAAAGTTTAGATAAACCGGAGCTGATTTTATAAAAGCATCTCGATTGTTTTTCGTTTCTCTTAAAGTTGTAAAAGTCTGCAGCAGAGATAAATTTTTCTTCTCGAAAATATATTCTTCCTCAACATCATTACTGAAAATCAAATATTCTTTGTACGCTTTTTCCTTTGCGGTTTTTAATGAATCGGGGAAATATTTTTCCATCTGCGGAAGAATCTTTCGTAAATGTCCGATAGAATCGATGGAGACCTTTACAATCGAGAGTTTTTTCTTCAAAGAACTCAGCGGTTCGTTATAGTCGGTTTTTTTGAATGCACTCCGTTTTAATGCGAACTTGTTATATGTCTTTTCCGCTTTGTAAAATTCACGTTCAAAATTAAACCGCCACATCGGCACGTAACGATATTCGGCTTTAAGCAGAGTATCCTTATCGATTTTTTCAATTATCCAGTAGTATTTTTTATGATGAGAATCAACCGGAAAAGCGCTCAAACTCTTCTCTGACGAAACA
>CAYLYR010000113.1:0-7418 GCA_964387835.1 uncultured Melioribacter sp. | reverse complement strand
GCAAAGGATAATAAATCTTTCCGATATGCAAGTACTATTCATGAAATTCAAAAGAATCAGATTGTTTTTAATAAAACATTTAACAAACGGTTTAAAAAATTGAAAGCCGTCTATCTATCTCTTCGTGCGGATAGTTGAAGTTGTTATTGAGAAGAAAAATTTTGTTTTTGATAAATTTCTCTTTGGGAATTAAACCTTTTTAGATAATTTTCCTTTGTACTAAATATTCTTTAAACTAAAATGAGAAGTAGAAATGACAAATAAGAATTTCAACCCATTTGAGATGGCTCAGAAACAATTTGATAATGTTGCTGAGCTTTTAAATCTCGACGAAGGAACTCGTGAGCTTCTTCGCAACCCTTTACGCGAATTTCAGTTTTTGATTCCCGTTAAAATGGATGACGGAAGTGTTAAGGTTTTTCGCGGATTTCGCGTTCAGCACAACGATGCCCGCGGTCCTGCAAAAGGCGGAATTCGTTTTCATCCGCAGGAAACTATCGATACCGTTCGCGCGTTATCAATGTGGATGACTTGGAAATGCGCTGTCGTCGATATTCCGCTTGGCGGCGGCAAAGGAGGCGTGATATGCGACCCGCATAATTTAAGCGCCAACGAGCAGGAGCAAATCAGCCGCGGCTGGGTTCGTCAGATGGCAAAGAATGTGGGACCGTTAAACGATGTTCCGGCTCCCGATGTAATGACAAACGCACAGCATATGATTTGGATGCTTGACGAATACGAAGCAATTCACGGAGCTAAATATCCCGGATTCATTACCGGAAAACCTGTCGGCTTAGGCGGTTCGCTCGGAAGAACGGAAGCAACCGGATTCGGCGTAATCTTTACATTGCGCGAAGCAATGAAAGCCAAAGGCGTAAATCCTTCCGACACCGCTGCAAGCGTCCAAGGTTTCGGGAATGTCGCTCAATATGCAATCAGAAAATATACTGAACTCGGCGGAAAAGTTATTGCGGTTTCAAGCTGGGATCAGGAAGATCAAACGTCTTATATGTTTAAGCGTGAAAGCGGAATCGACATCGACGAGCTTCTCGGCATTACGGATAAGTTCGGCGGAATCGATAAAGATGCGGCAAAAAATCTCGGATATGAAGTACTTCCCGGAGCCGATTGGATTAAACAGGACGTTGATATTTTAATTCCCGCAGCTTTGGAAAACCAAATACGTGAAGATAATATTAACAGCATCAGCGATAGAGTTAAATTTATTGTTGAAGGCGCAAATGGTCCGACTACACCGGAAGCCGATGAAGTAATTAAGCAGAAAGGAATTTTCGTTGTCCCCGATTTCTTGGCAAATGCCGGCGGCGTAACATGCAGTTATTTTGAACAAGTTCAGTCCAATATGAATTTCTTCTGGACAAAAGAGGAAGTCCTTACAAAATTGGATGAGAAAATGACTTCGGCATTTAAAGCCGTTTATGAACTTTCGGAAAAGAAAAAGATTTACATGCGCGATGCAGCTTATGTAATTTCAGTTAGCCGTGTTGCCGATGCATGTAAAAAAAGAGGCTGGGTTTAATTAATTAATCCTTAGCAAATAAAATTAAAGCTGCCCGAATTTTTTTATTCGGGCGGTTTTTTCATATCTTAAGATAAAAACAAAATTGGTTTACAATGAACGATATGCCTACCCCGAGTGAGAATAACTCTTCCGAAGAAATTAGAGAACTTAACTGTATATTTAAGATTGAAGAAATTCTCAAGCGTCAGGATTTAACGATTAATGAAAAATATTTTAACATCGTTGCAGCAATTCCCGAGAGCATTTCTTCGCCGAAATATGTTGCCGCTCAAATGACATTGTATGATGAGATTTATAAAACGAAAAATTTCAAATATACGCCATGGACAATTTCATATCCGATTGTTGTACAGGGCGAGGAAGTCGGGAGCATTACTGTTGTTTATCTTAAGAGGAGTTACAAAGATAGGGAAGAGCAATTTACTCGTGATGAAAAACAGCTTCTGAGAACAATTGCAAATCGTTTGGAACATTTTATTCTGTATCAGGATTTGAAAAATATTTTTTCGGATTTGAGCGCCGCTAACAAGCAATATAAAAATCAAAAGCGTCCTGCGTGGAAGATTATTTTAAAAATGCTCCGTAAAACCGACCCTCCTCTTTTTATGCGGATTCTCCGAAAGATTTTGCTTATTCTTTCTTCCAAGGAAATTGAAGAAGCTAATGTTTTGATTAATCAGGCGAGCATTTCTTATTTCGGGGAAGAGGAAGAACAGATTGATGAAAATCGTCCGATTAAGAAGAAGAAAATCAATACTTACGATGATTACATCAAAGAAATTATTGAACTTGCTCAAAAACATATTAAGGATAGCGAACTTGAACAAAGTTTGGAACAGTGGCTGCTTTTGAATAAAGCTATTCCTTTGATTAAGATTTTGGAATCGGAAAGCACTTCGCTGACTGAAATATCTGAATCAATTCGTAAGTATTTTCATATAGCGCCGGAAAAAATAAGATTGACCGAAAGCTTGATAAAAGGCTTAAGGGTTTCTTTGCTGCGCC
Organism: uncultured Melioribacter sp.; assembly: GCA_964387835.1. GTDB lineage: Bacteria > Bacteroidota > Ignavibacteria > Ignavibacteriales > Melioribacteraceae > WGAL01. The sequence continues at coordinate 4,870 of CAYLYR010000113.1, read as the reverse complement.
GCTTTTTTACTGACGACCTTCAGTATATTTCGGTCGCAAAAGAATATCTCAAGTTAACGGATTTTTATGATTTGATTGATAAAACGATTTTTATGCCGTCAAGTCACGGAAAACTCGGCGGAAAAAGTTCCGGACTTTTTGTCGCTTCGACAATTCTGCGTAAAAAAGCGGAAGAAAATCCGATGCTGCGTGAGATTCATACACCGAAAACGTGGTACATGTCGTCGGACGGAATCTTGTATTTTATGCACTACAACGATTTGGAAGAGATGCTGGAATATAAATACAAATCCGTTGATGAAATTCGTATTGAGTATGACCATATTGTTCAGATGTTCAAGAACTCTAAATTTCCGCTGGAGCTTGTCCACGGGTTTTCCCTTGCACTCGATGATTTCGGCGATAATCCTCTTGTTGTGAGAAGCTCAAGCTTACTTGAAGATCAGGTCGGAGCTTCCTTCTCGGGAAAATATAAATCTCTTTTCCTCGCAAACCAAGGACCGAAAGAGCAGCGCATGGAAGAATTAATGGATGCGATAACCGAAGTTTACGCCTCCACTTTCGGACCTGATCCGATTGAGTACCGTGCGGAAAAGGGGTTGCTTGATTTCCATGAAGAAATGGCGGTTATGATTCAGGAGGTTGTCGGGACCAAAATAGGTGATTATTTTCTCCCTTCGTTTGCCGGAGTAGCTTTCAGCAATAACGAATTCCGCTGGTCTCCGAGAATCCGTTTAACGGACGGTTTGGTGCGCCTTGTCCCCGGACTCGGAACTCGCGCAGTTGATAGAATAGGGAATGATTTTCCGATTCTTGCAGCGCCGGGTCAGCCTTCACTTCGAGTAAATACAACAATTCGTGAAATGCTGAAATATTCGCCCAAATATGTCGATGTTATTAATTTAAGGGATAATGAGTTCGAGACAGTTCCGCTGGATAAAATTATTAGGGAATACGGAGATGATTATCCCGGAATTGAGAAAATCGTTTCAGTTATTGAAGGGGACATGCTTCAGCCTCCGATGAAATTCCGAACCGATTTTGAGAAAGATGATTTTGTTGTAACGTTTGAGGGATTATTCAAAAATGACAAGTTTTTGCAGAAAATAAACGAGATTCTTCACACGCTTCAAAAATCTTTTAATTCTCCGGTTGATATTGAATTTGCCTCGAACGGCGAAAAGTTGTATTTGCTTCAGTGCAGACCTCAAAGCCATAGCGCTCAAGAGCATCCCGATGTTATTCCGCATAATGTTCCGAATGAACGATTATTATTCAGAGCAAACAAGTATGTTACGAACGGTACAATAGAAAATGTAGATTACGTAGTTTACGTTGACCCGATTAAATACGGTGAAGCCGAAGATAAAGAGAAACTTTTGAAGATAGGTGAAATAATAGGGATGTTGAATAAGCATCTTCCGAAGAAAAAATTTATTTTGATGGGACCCGGCAGATGGGGCAGCCGCGGCGATATTAAGCTCGGCGTTCACGTTACTTACGCTGATATTAACAATACGGCAATGCTTATCGAAATTGCTAAGAAGAAAGGGGAATATACTCCCGATCTTTCATTCGGCACTCACTTTTTTCAAGATTTGGTCGAAGCGGAAATCAGATATTTACCCCTTTATCCTGATGAAGAGACGGGCTTCTTAAATGAAGTTTTTATTAAGCAGAGGAAAAATTATCTTTCCGAAATTCTGCCTGAGTATAAACAGTTCAGCGAATATATTCGAGTAATAAATCTGAAGGAGAAGAACAACGATTGCTCGTTAACGGTATTGATGAACGCCAATGAAGATGAGGCGGTTGGAATTCTTGTCGATAAGGAGGGAATTAAAAATTCTTACTATAGAACAATAAAGAACAGAATTTCATCGGGTAAAATTAATACTGCCGATGATTTTATTGCGGCGCTTTCCCTCGGAATAAGAATATCCGAGATGAAAATAGGGAAAATTTATTGGGCGAAAATTGATAATAATGAATTGGTTTGTGCTTTTATTTTGAAAAATAAAAATAAAGCAACCGCTTTTGATAACTGGCTGAAAGGCTGGCGAAACGCTTATTATTTGATTAAGAAAAAAGGGGAAGATAAAACCGAATTTGAAATATCGCCCTTTTATTTTTCGGCAAAAGAGGAAGCTGAGGCTGTTAAAACAATTCAAGAATATTCCGATAATATAAACGAAATTAATTTGGATGACGAATGATTTATATTATCGATTATGATAAAAAAGGCGCAAAAGAAGCCTTTGAGTCGGTTAAAAAATGTACGGACAAAGTAGAAATTAGTAAGAATGAACTGAAAATTATCGGCTCCGAAAAAATAATACTGCCCGATACCTCTACTCCGGAAAATGCCCTGAAAAAACTGCATCTCTTTAATTTGTACAGCGCATTAAGAATTTATCAAAAACCTATTCTCGGAATAGGCGCCGGCTTTGCTTTAATGTGTCAAGGATTTAACGAACAGAATGCCCTCGGTTTTTTTAATTGTAAGGCGCGGGGAAGCAACTCCGAACTTGAGGTTTTCGACTTAAGAAATAATAAAAAAATTATTGGTGATAATTTAAAATTGAACAATTATCGGGGAATTTATTCTCTATCCGATAGAGAAGCTTTCCAAAAAGTAATTAAAGAGTTTGTTGAATTTTAACATAAATTTTGCAAGAGAAGTTAAGAATAGCTTGAAAATTTTAAATTGCTTTTGTTGCAATCATCTTGTGCTATTCCGGTTCTTTTTTACTTAACTCGATTAAATCAATAGCTCCGTAGGAGCGAAATGTCTGTAGAACTAATTAAGTCAAACGCCAAAGCTCCATAGGAGCGACATGAAGTGAATATTCGATTTAACTTGTCATTGCGAGGGACGAAGTCCCGAAGCAATCTCCAATACAGAAAACCAATGCTGAATATATCGGAGATTGCTTCGCCTCCGCAAGCGGAGTCTCGCAATGACGAATTTTAATTTAGAATCTGTAATTTGGAATTGAAAAGATTCCTCCTACGAAGTAGTTGAAATGGTTTGGTTAACCGAAAACAAAATTTGTAGTTATATAATTACTGTAAAAAGGTTTGATATGTCTCTACTCAACTTCTTCGAGTGAAATTGTAGGCGGCAGCCAAGTAATAACTTTATTTCTATAAAAAATAACATCGCCGAAATGTTCCTTAGTGTAACTGTAACGCCAAATTTCACTAATTCCTTTCTTAATAAATTTCGGCTTGCCTAAAATTGATATTACTTCCGCTTTACTCATCCCTATTTTAAGTATGTACCACTTTGCATATTTTCCTGTTCGGACTGTTCTCGTAGAATCGGCAATCTGGGTTGTATCAATGCTTTCTTGAATGCGGTAAGGAACGCCGACATCAATAAGTTTGGAAGAAGACTGTTCCCCTGAATTTTTTTCGGTTTCCGTAACCTTAATTATTTTTACGGAAGGCGCTTGATTATAAAGGTTAATGATTATAGCAAATTCAATTAACGCTGCTAAAAAAAATATAGAGGTTAAAAAAACCCACCCTTTTTTAGACATATTTCCTCTTCTTTTTTCTAAATTTACGACATTTTGTCGAAATAAAAAAACAAAGATTTGTATATAAATTATTGAGAGTAAAGAAAATCTTCTTTATTTTTATTAATTAAATTAAAAGAGGTAATAAGATGGCTTCAATGGAGAAAGGTTTAGTTATTGATAAAAAAGAAACTGACGCTTTGGAAGCAAAAGTTTATTCTTTTGTTGAATCATTGGAAGAATTTATTCCCCGTTCGCATGATAGAAACAGATTAAGTTTTGATTTGCTTAAGTCGTTGCGAGGAGAAGGGGATTCGGTCTTTACTACGATTAAGAAAAATAAATTGCAGATTAAAAATATCTCATTGGAAGAGTTAGCGTCAAAGATAGAAAAAGAGCTTAAAGAACTCGGCTGATTGTAATTTGCCAAACTAATTTTTCAGGCTGTCCCGAAAAATGTTGACATTTTCGAGGCAGCCTTTTTCTGTTGTTAAGCCAATGTAAATAAATGGTTTGCGTGAATCTTTTGAATAAATCGTTTGATAAAAACGTGATAAAGCCTTAATTTACATAATGTTGATTTTGGAGATAAAGTGCATAAAATTAAATATATAGTATTTGTAATCTTTTCGTTGTTTTATTTTTCCTCGTGTAGTGTTTTTCATCCGCTGCTTAATAAAGTAGGTGTTTTGAGCGATTCCACGCAAGTAGCCGATAACAATGCCGTAATTAATAATTTGCTTGAAGAAGCGCGTTCGGAATATCTGTCCGCAAAAAAATATGCGAAGGAGGATAGTTCACAGCAAGCCGTTAACAGTTATGAGAAAGCTCTTTCCACTCTCGATAAACTCGGTTATTTCCCGAACATAGAAGAAAATTCTTCCTACAATGAATTGGAGCAGAGTATCCAGGAGAATTATCAGCGTTATCTCGCAACGCTTCCCGATGCGCCGGACAGCTCTTCCAACACTGCTTTTCAGGAATGGATGAACTCGGTAAACGATGTTGAAATGGAAGACGATACGCTCGGCAGCTTGGAAATAAATGATGTAATCAATGTCGGTGATTTTAAACTGGAAGTTAATAGATACGTTGAGCAATACATCGAATATTTTTCCGGACGCGGAAGAAGAACAATGAAGCGTTGGCTAAGCCGCTCAGGTAAGTACTTCCCGATGATGGCGGATATTTTCAAAGAGGAAGGCGTTCCCCAGCAGTTGATTTTTTTAAGCATGATGGAAAGCGGACTAAATCCGAATTCCCGTTCATGGGCGCGCGCTGTCGGACTTTGGCAATTTATTCCCGGGACGGCGAGACTTTACGGACTTAGAATTAATTTTTATCTC
>CAYLYR010000112.1:0-7527 GCA_964387835.1 uncultured Melioribacter sp. | reverse complement strand
TCTCCGTTGTTGCTCCTATCAGTATTATCTCCCCGGCTTCTACCGAGGCAAGCAGCGCATCCTGCTGTGCTTTATTAAAGCGGTGAATTTCATCAATAAAGAGCACTGTCTTCTTAAAATAATCAAGATTTGATTTTCCGATACTTATTATTTCACGAACATCTTTCACTCCGGCAGACACCGCATTGAGCTTAAAGAATTCCGCATCTGTCTGTTCGGCAATAATTTTAGCAATTGTAGTTTTTCCCGTGCCGGGAGGTCCCCACAAAATAAAGGAGTTAAGACGATTGGAGTCAATCATCCGCTGCAGAGGCTTGCCTTTTCCTACGAGATGACTTTGTCCGACAAAGTCGCTAAGTTTCTTCGGGCGTATTCTTTCCGCAAGCGGTATTTGAGGAATTTCTCTCATTCTATTTTACTTCAATATCCAAAACTTTCTCATCTTTCCCCCGAAAATTATATCCTTCTCGAGCTACATGTTCAATTTTTTCTCTATTTGTTTTAAGTGAATCAATCTCTTTTTTCAGGTTCACAATTCTCATATTTGTGGAATCAATTCCGGATTGAACTTCACTTATTTCCTTCTTAACATCAACTTCTTTAATGAATCCATATTCATTAAAGAGAAGATATGCGCCCATAGCCAATACGGAAATGACAATTATTACTATTGCTACACTTTTATTCATCTTTCAGCCGCGTTTTTAATCAAGCTGTCAATTAGCTCGTTAAAGTTTATTCCCGCCGCCTGCGCCATCTTAGGGACAAGGCTGTGATTTGTCATTCCCGGAAGCGTGTTAATTTCAAGACAGTAAATTTCATTATTCTCAGTTAACTTAAAATCAATTCTTCCGTAATCGCGGCATCCGATAGCATTGAAGGCTTTAACCGCCCAGTCCTTCATCTTCTCGGAAATATTGTTTTCAACTTCCGCCGGAACAATATAATCCGTGTCGTCGCTATTATACTTTGCGTCAAAATCATACAAGCCGCTTTTAGGTACAATTTCAAGAACGGGAAAAGCCTCATCCTTTATTACCGCAACCGTAAGTTCCCTGCCCGAAATAAATTCTTCTATTAAAACTTTGTCGGCAACCGAAAGAGCTTTACCGACAGCTTCATCCAGCGCGCCAACATCGTTACACAACGTTAATCCGATTGTAGAACCTTGATTATTCGGTTTAACAATAAAAGGAAGGGAAAGATTTCCATATACATATTCAACCGCCTTTTCAGCGGAAAAATTTTTTCTTGTAATTAAATATCCTTTCGGAGTTTTCACTCCGACTCTTTCGAACATAATTTTGGATAATGCTTTATCCATCCCGATTCCGCTTGCCAAAGCATCCGCGCCGACATATTGAAGATTCAGCAAATCAAGAAGAGTCTGCGTAACTCCGTCCTCGGCAAGAGGACCGTGCATAGCATTATAAACAACGTCAACTCCGGAAAAGTTTTCGGAATTGAATGTTTTCAGAAAAATCTTCTTCGTGCTTTCGACATCCTTTTTTATAAAAAAGTCATCTGCAATTTTCGGTTGAGCATCTCCGAACGCCGGGTCTATCAGCTTAACTTTATATCCAAGCTCTAAAAGAGCCTCATAAACGGACTTTCCTGTTTCGAGCGAAACAGCTCTTTCGGCTGAAATTCCACCGAGTAATAATCCTACCGTCAAATCTTCTCTCTTCATAATCAGATTATCTTATTTCTTTCATCAATTGTTATTCCGTATGTTGATTCGGCTATGGAATAAAGCCGTTCAACTTTTTCTTTGGATATTAATTTCTTGCCGCCGAGTAATTCCAAATTGAAAACCAAATGGGAATATGACTCCAATTTTTCCATCTTATAATAAGCGTCTTCAACGGACTCCGCAATAGTCATTGCTCCGTGATTGCCAAGCAGAAAAGCGAATGCATAATCAATAAAAGGAAGGATACTATCGGGAACTTCGTCGGTCGAAGGCGTTCCGTAATCACACTTAGCTATTTTCCCCAATATTAAAAGGACTTCCGCAAACAGGGGCTGATTAACATCAATGTTTGTAGCAGCAAGAGTTGTTGCAAACAATGGATGCGCATGTACAACGCCGTTTATTTCCGGTCGATGTTTATATGCCAACAGATGTATTTTGGATTCGGTACTTATCTTTCCGTCTCCTTCGATAAGATTTCCATTTAAATCCATAAGTAAAAAATCTTCCGGACGAACCTCTCCCTTCGGCTTACCGGAAGGTGTGATTAGCACTTTATCTTCGGCGGCACGCGCCGAGATATTTCCGTCGTAAGCCGAAACAAAGCCTTTTGCCGCAACCCGCCGGCAAACCTCGGCGAGGCGTTCTCTTAATTCTTCCACTTTCGCTCAAACTCCTCAATTAGTTTCATATTAATCAGTCCGTCGTATCCGGTTGCAAGGGCATCCTTCCCCGTAGAAAAAGAACGCTGAACCGAACGCATCATTTTCAGAAACTTGTTAGTGCGTCTTCTGAAAACTCTTCTCGGTTCACCCTCCACATTAATTACAAGTTTTGCGGGCTTTTCGCTTCCAAGTAGTTTCTCGATGCAGATAGCTCCCTTGCTCCCGACGATTTCAATTCTGTTGGGAGCGACTTTTGCGTTAAATCCAACTGAGAATTTGCCGTATCCCCCATTTTGGAGTTTAATTATTCCCGTTGCAAAATCATCTACTGAAGACTTATATAGAACGTTTCCCGCATCACCGTAAATTTCTTCAATCTCGCCGCCGAAATAACGGTGTAAATCGATTAAGTGAGAAGCTAAGTCCCGCAGAGCACCTCCTCCTTTTTCTAATGAATATCGATAATTATCCGTAGGAGGAAAATCGATAAAAAAGTCGCTGTTGATTGAAAGAATTTTTCCTATTAACTGTCCGGAAATTAGCTCCTTCGTTTTTTTTATCAAGGGATGATACCTGAAAATAAAATCCACCGCGTAGAGTACGTTATTTGCCTTACAAGTTTCGTACATTTCCTCGGCTTGTTCGGAAGTCATTGCGACAGGCTTTTCACAGAGAATATGTTTGCCGGCTTTAGCCGCTTTAATCACTTGCGAATAATGCGTATCGTTTGCTCCGGCAATGTAAACGGCGTCAAAACTCTGATTAATAAATTCATCAAAATCGGAGAAAGGCTTTGCGTGCAAGCAATCCGAAGCAAGAAACTTGGCGCGCTCAGCCGAGGAGCTGTATATAGCGGTAAGAGAACTTCGCTTCAGATTTTTCATTGCGGGGATAAACTTTTCCTCGGTTATTCTTCCTCCTCCGGCAACGCCCCATTTTAATTTTATCAGTTTAGGCTTTTTCATTTAAAATCCCAATTTCTTCATTAACTTTTTGATAGGCGCCGAGCGCTGCATAACATAAAAATGAACTGAAGGAACTCCTTTATCTAATAATTCCGTTACTTGTTTATACGCCCATTCTACTCCAATATCAGCAGTGTGTTTATCATCGGCAGCCATAACTTCCTCAATAAGTTCTTCCGGCAAATCGATATAAAAATTTCTCGGTACGGATTTTAATTGCGATTTGGATGTCAATATTTTAATGCCGGGAATAATCGGCGCCTCAATGCCAAGCTCCCGCGCGGATTTTACATAGTCAAAATATTTTTGATTATCATAAAACATCTGCGTTACGATATAATCCGCTCCGGCATCAATTTTTTGTTTTGTGTATTTTAAGTCCGTCAACAGATTCGGCGACTCAAAATGTTTCTCAGGATAGCCTGCAATTCCAACCGAGAAATTTGTCGGAGATGCGTCGAGTAGTTCATCTTCAAGATAAACCCCTTTGTTCATACTATCGATTTGCTTCACTAAATCTACGGCGTAGCGATTAATCGAACGCCCGAAAGAAACCGGTTTTTGAAAAGCATTATTATCCCCTTTAATAGCAAGGAGATTGCTAATTCCGAGGTAGTGAAGCTCAATTAAAAAGTCTTCGGTCTCTTCCTTTGTAAATCCGTTACAGATTACGTGCGGAACGGCATCAATATTATATTTATGCTGAATAAGGGCGCAAATTCCGAGTGTGCCCGGACGCTTGCGCTTAACCTTAACTCGAAAATCTCCCGAGTTGGTTTCTTCGTAAATCACCTCCGCGGCATGACTTGTAATATCAATAAAAGGAGGATTATATTTTGACAATACATCAAGCACGGATAAGAGCTGATTCAAATCGCCCCCTCTTTTCGGAGGAATAATCTCAAAACTGATTATCGTGTCGTTCGCTTTTTCAAGATGTTCTATTACTTTCATTTTAAACCTACAATTATTAATTAACCGGTTCGAGTGTCAACAAAGAGTTTCCCTTTCTCGAATCTACGGTAAAATCAGTTCTTACTTTATAATACTTTCCGTTAAGCCAGCTCGGAATCATCTCCTTGTAATGCGGACTCATAAAATTCCCCGATTCCCCGCTCGGCAGAACAATGTAAAACATGTTCGGTTTCGCAAAATCAAAAATGTAACGCATCGAAGGACCGAGAATATTAGCATACGGCTTACGGAAAGAATATTCCGTGTTGAAAACAGTCGTTCCCGAACCTCCGATCTCATAAGGACCGGCATCAAAAATTTTATCGATTACACTCGACGCGCCATGTAAAGCATGCTTAAAAAGTATGTAATGGAGTTTTCCCCATTGCCACTTTGCCGGATTTTTACCGAATTTACTTTCCAAATCGGCGATGGCTTCTTTTAAGCTCAACCGGATTATATCGTCGCGTGTTTCAACTTTCTCCGTTTTTACATTATCAAAAAAGGGATGATTATTATTGCCGATCATTTCCAAAACTTTACGGTAAGGAACATTTGCCATAAAGATATATTCCTCAAAAAGTTCATGTCCCATTTCATCTTCAAAAATATTTTTCAAAAACTTATTGTAGAAAACCGAGTATATCGCCGGAGTTTGACTTTCCTTACTCATATTGAAATCCCAATTTTTCAGAAGCTCCAACGATGTTTTGATGTTCGGGGAAAGCGAATCCTCCGCTGCAAACGCATTAACTATATACGGCGTAAGTGTGCGGGCGTATGGTGAAACTTGGTCAACCTGATATTTTTGAAAATCTTTTACCGAATGTTTACTTGCCGATTTCAGCAGCTCGGTAATTCTATCTATTCTCGATGAAGGCTCCCAAACATTGGAAATATGATATTTGTAGTTTTTTAATACTTTGTTATTGGCTGTCGCAATAAAATTTTGAGATGGATTGTAAAACTGCGGTAATTTGTCGAACGGTACAAATCCCTTCCAATCGCTTTTGCTTGTTGTACCGTCAAAAATCAGCGTCGGACTATTGGTTCTTCTGATCGGAAGTTTTACTCCGCAGATATATCCGATATTTCCGAATCTATCGGCGTAAACAAAGTTTTGTCCGGGCGCGGAAAACAGCTTAACGCCTTCTCTGAACTGTTCCCAATTTTTAGCCTTATTAATATTAATTAAAGCCGTTACCTCATTGCTCAAATCCAATCCTGTCCAACGCATACTTATCGGAGGAGAATTCCCATCCTCGGTAAAAAGATGAATCCCGTTTATTATCGGTCCGCGATGTGTGTAGTATTCCTTAACAATTACATCCGGCTTATCTTTAACCTTTATCGTGTCCGCAAAAATTTTAAGAGGCTTAAATTTTCCATCTAATTTATAGTGAGTCCGACTCGAATCCAATTCCTCAATATAGTAATCGGAATCATCCGCCATAACGTTTGTAAGCACCCACGAAATATTATTGTTTTTGCCGATTACCACACCCGGCACGCCGGGCAAAGTTACTCCGGCTACTTCCCAAGTAGGTGATTTTATTACGGCAAGATACCACAATCCGGGGAGCTGATGCGCCAAGTGCGGATCGTTTGCAATAATCGGGAAACCGCTTTCGGACATTTTTCCGTTCACAACCCAATTGTTCGAGCCGATGTGAGTTCCGGTAAATCCCATAAATCTCCTAAACTCTCTATCCGTTTTAATCAGCGCGTCGGAAAGCAGCGGCATCTCTTTTAAGTGTTTCGGAATAATAGTAGGAGAGTTTTCAGGAAAATCGGGAAGAAGCATTTTTGTTTTCTCCACTCCTAATTTCTGCACCAATCGGCTGAAAGATATATCCGTCCACCAGCTTATGTTAAGTTGGTAAGCAAGAAGTTTTGAAATTAAAACCGATTCTTCAGGCTTCCATTTATCGGGAGTGTAATTCAGTAACGTAAATTCAACGGGAAGTTTGCTTTTATGTTCTTCAATGTAAGCGTTAACTCCTTTAGCATAAGCTATCAAGTTACGTTTTACGTCGGAAGGTACGTTGTTATAATACTTAAATCTGTTTCTGTAAAAACCGAAAGTCCTGAACATTTTATCGAACTTCACGGTTTTATCACCGATAACTTCGCTCAAACGCCCTTCAATTGCGCGCCTCATTAAATCCATCTGGAAAAGACGTTCCTGTGCATGAAGATAACCAAGGGCAAACGCGGCATCGGATTCATCCTCGGCTTTGATGTAAGGAATGGCGAGAGAATCACGATAAATCTTTACGGTTGAAGTTATTCCTTTAACTTTTACGTCTCCGTTGTATTCCGGCAATGTTCGGTTCAGCATAAAATAAGCAATCGCAACAATTACCATTGCAACGAGAACAATCGAAACCAAAACAGATAGTATGATTTTAATAGTCTTAGCCATTCCCGCCTCTTAGTTTATTATTAAATAGAATTTAATATTCAACGTATTCTTTCTCTTCTTTCAAATCGGAATCGGTATTCATATTAATCGAGTTTTTAATTGCAAATCTTTCATCGTTGTTGATATAAACCATTCTCGCAAGTTCAATAAACTCTTCGTCAAATTCCTTCTTTGCCTCTTTTCTTCTGATTTTATCCTCAATATCCCAAAGAGCGCTGTTTACTTTTATTAATTTAAGAAAATTCTCGTTATTCTCATCAATTCCCAATTCCAGCATGGTTTTGTACAATTCATCATATTCTTTATTAATATTGGCGAGCTTCTTTTCATCCTTTACTTTGCTCTTTTTTATACGGAGAATCGATACTTTATCGACCAATTCGCCATTTGAAACTTCAACTTTCATAGATATTTCCTTTAAAGTTAGTTTTAAAAAATAGAGTTGTAATTTAATGACATTTACAATGATTTGAAAGAATTCCTTGCCTTTTCCAAACTAATAAATTTACATTATACGATTGTTAAAAACATTCCGGATTTTGCCGAGTATTCGAGGAAACTTTCCCTTTCTTATTCCTCGAGAAGCGGCGCTCGACGGTAGGGAGAATATTATTTGTCTAAAAATCCTTCTGATTCCATTATTTACTCAAACGGCATAACGGCGTCGCGCATAAACTGCGCCGACATTAGCTTTTTTTAATAAATTACAAAATATTTAAATTTACACAAAACCTTAAAAATACATAGAATGTAAGGCATCAGTTTTGAACCGCTTGTTATGCTTACGCCCTACGCATAGCATTCTATGTACAAATTAAGGGGCAA
>CAYLYR010000111.1:0-7537 GCA_964387835.1 uncultured Melioribacter sp. | reverse complement strand
AAAATACCGGTTTTGATATCCTCTTTACTTCGAATAATCATGCACTTGATCAAGGCGAGTTAGGCGTTGAAAGGACGATTAAAACAATTGAAAAAAGTGGAATGCAGCATGTCGGGACTTACAAAAAAGGAGAAAAGAATTATCTTATTTTCTATAAAAAACATATAAAATTTGCATTACTTGCATACACTTACGGCACAAACGGTTTTACTTTACCGGATTCTTCAAGCTATGCAATAAATATAATCCGAAGAAGAAAACTAAGGAAAGATTTACGAAAAGTTGCAGAGCGGGAAAAACCCGATGTAACAATTGTTTATTTTCATTTTGGGGATGAGTACAACAGGGAACCGTCTGACTTTCAACTCGATTACGTAAATTATGCATTTCGACACGGCGCAGACATTGTACTCGGAAGTCATCCGCATGTCATTCAGCCCGTAGTTTATTGGAAAAACAAGGAGCGTTTTGCAGGAAGGTTTGTTGCATATTCTCTCGGCAATTTTATCTCAAACCAAACATGGCGATATTCCGATTGCGGCGTTATTCTGAATTTTACAATAACAAAAAATTTTAAGAAAGATGCCGTCACTCTGACCGAAATTGATTTTCTTCCTACCTGGGTTTATAAAGGATTAAATGAAAAGGGTAAAGATAGTTACTATATTCTTCCCGCAACGTTATTCATTACAAATTCATTACCGAAGTTCATTTCTCTCGAAGATAAGAAGCGTTTTGAGGAAAGCATAAACGACACAAAATTAAAGATGAATGAGGATGGAGCAAACCTACCATTATTTTCAAATTCAATTCATAAATAAAAAGCAAAATGATTTTCATTAGCTAACGGATTCGTCCGTTGACTTTACCTCGCGTGTGAAGGTCCCCCCTGAAACAAAGTATTTCAGTTTCTTGCGGTTATTCCGTCGAGGAATGGTTATTAAAAGCAGGGAATGAGGTGAGAAGCATGTATTAATCATCTACTATCCAGCCCGAGGAAATTATGGATATGGCATGCAAAATCTCCAATCTCTTTTCTATTGTCTCCAAGGTGAATACGCCACGAAATATCTTCACCGGCTTTCAACATTTCTCGACTTAAAATATTAAAATTATCAATCAAGGAATTATGTGTTCTGCTCCTCATCTCATCACTGGCGCGTTTTTCCTCATCATCCATAAAATACCAATCCGTTCTGATTCTTGCGTATCGGATTGCAACATTAAAAAGTTCATTTTTTAATTTTATATGCTTGGTTAAGTTAATTCTGTCGAATAGTATTTTTGCTTTCTCGGAATTCATGGTTTTTCAGATACCTATACTTTGTTGTGTGAAATTTAATTAAATTTTTAATAATATAAAAAGGGAAGGAGACGGATGACTGTAACATCACTTAGTCTTTGACTGCGAAAGGAGAATAAAAGAAATTTTCCTACCGGATTTGAACTTTAACTTGGTGCTAATATACAACCGCTTACATTATTTTTGTTCAAGGAAAAATATTAAGAGAGAATTATAGTTTTAAAGACGATTTAAAATAACAAGTCGTCAAGGCTGAGGGCGGACCTTGACGACTGGAATGTATATATAGGGGGGTAAAATGAAAAAAAATATCTTTAATCATTTGTTACTAATATATATAAAAAATCTTAGAAAGCAAGAAAAAAATAAAATTATTTTGGTAAGGAGATCAAAAAAGTTGTTCCTTCGGGCGAGGATTCTTTAAGTGTTATTTTCCCTCCGTGGTAATCTTCCACAATTCTCTTAGTTAAGCTTAACCCTAAGCCCCATCCTCTTTTTTTTGTAGAAAATCCCGGTTTGAAAATTTCCTTTTTTGCTTTGGGCAAAATACCCTTTCCGTTGTCGCTTACCTCAAGATCAACTGTGTTTTGAGTATCTATTATTTTCAGAGTGATTTTCCCTTGTTTATTGGATATTGCATCTCTCGCGTTTTTAATTAGGTTCTCAAGTACCCATTCGAAAAGGTCGCGGTTGATTTTTGCTTTTGACGTTCGGTTCCCTTCAATCTTAATGGAAATGCTTTTCTCCATTTGAGGGAATCTTCTGTCGAAATATCTTTTGACTTCCTCAAGCATATCATAAAGATTAATTTCCTTTAGTTCCGGCTTGGAACCGATTTTGGAAAATCTGTTGGCAATTTTGTTCAGCCTGTTTAAATCGTTAGATATTTCATCCGAGATGTCTAATACTTTATCCGGATTATTGTATTCCAGTTTAAGGAGTTCATTCCAACCCATTAAGCTCGAAATAGGAGTTCCAAGTTGGTGTGCTGTCTCTTTCGACATCCCGACCCAAATACTGCTCTCTTCCGATTTACGGAAGTAGTTAAGGCTCATGTAAGCAATTAAGATAAAGATAAATGCAAATGTAATTTGTGCAAAGGGAAAATACTTTAGCATAATTACAATATTTGAACTGCCGAAATATATTTTCTTCCAAACAACGCCTTTGGGATAATAAACGATAATAGGAGTTGACTCGCTTTTTAACTCCTTGACCTTTTCACGAAGTGACTTTAGAACTTCATCGTGTGTCATTGTGGAATCGAAAGATAAGTTTCTGAATCCCGTGCCGCCGCTTTCATAAATCGGATTATCGTTGGCATCGGTCATTATCATCGGGAAATCAATTCTTTGAATGATATTTTCAAAAATAAATGTGAAATTTTCGCTTACATTTTGGGAATTGGCAAGATAAGTTAAACTGCTGGCATAAAGCTTGGCAATCTCTTTTTCCCGCTGCTGAATCTTTTGAACTAACAACTGTGAGAAATAGAGAGAGACCAATGCTAAAATTATTGCAAAAATTAGGAGCAATAATTTTATTCTTTGTTTAAGACGTCCTGATGAATATTTCATTACTCAACGATAATAGTTTGGGAACGTTTGGCGCCGACTGAAATAATTTTGAAATTAACTCCGGTATGAGTTTCGAGAAATTTCAGATATTGCTTAGTTTCAACAGGCAGCTCGTCGTAATCCATAATTTCGGAAATATCCGTTTTCCAGCCGGGAAGTGTTTCGTAAATAGGAACGACATTTTCCAATTGTACAATATCGTTCGGAAAAGTTTTAACTTTTTTCCCGTTAATTTCGTAACCGATACATACTTTTATTTCATCGAATTCGGAAAGAACATCCAACTTTGTAATTGCGGCATCTTTTATTCCGTTAATCATTACGGAGTATGAAGTCAAAAACGCATCGAACCAGCCGCACCTTCTCGGGCGTCCTGTGGTTGCTCCGAATTCCGCCCCGACTTCCTGCAATTTCCTGCCGTCTTCATTGAATAATTCCGTAGGGAAAGGTCCATTGCCAACTCTCGTAATGTAGGCTTTTACAATTCCGAAAACCGAACTGATTTTTGTGGGTGGAACGCCTGTGCCGGTGGAAGCGCCGCCGGAAGTCGGACTTGAGCTTGTAACGTAAGGGTAAGTGCCGAAATCGATGTCGAGTAAAGCTCCCTGAGCGCCTTCAAATAAAACGGATTGACCGCCGTCGATAGCTTTATTCAAAAAAGTTGCGGTATCCTTAATGTAAGGATCAATTTTTTTGTCAAACTCCAAATACTCATTTATAATATTGTTAACGTCAAGAGTTTCACTCTCATAAACTTTTTGAAGGAGAATATTTTTTTCTTCGAGATTGGTTCTGATTTTCCGAATCAGTTCGTCTTTGTTCAGCAAATCCTGAATTCTAATTCCTTTCCTTGCGTATTTATCGTTATAGCAAGGACCGATTCCTTTTCCGGTAGTGCCGATTTTATTCTTGCCCTGTTCGTTCAGAGAATCAATCAGCTTGTGATAAGGCATAATTAAATGAGCGTTGTGGCTTATTAAAAGTCTTCCGCGAATATCGATGCCGAGTGACTCGAGAAATAAAATTTCATTGAGAAGAGCTTGCGGGTCGATAACTACTCCGTTTCCGATAACGCACGTAACATCCGGACGAAGAATTCCCGAAGGAATCAGATGAAGTATAATTTGTTCGTTCCCGATTTTTATCGTATGACCGGCGTTAGCGCCGCCCTGATAGCGAGCAACAATTTTGTATTGAGAGCTTAAAATATCTACAACTTTTCCTTTACCTTCATCACCCCATTGACTTCCGACTAAAACCGTTACGCTCATTTTTGCTCCGATTTATTCTTCTTCTTTAAAACTGTTTATTGCGTCTTCAATAGATTCGTAATGATCAAAAATTGTGATTAGTTTTGTCATTACAAGAAGTGAATTAATTTTTTCTGTTGCTTTGGCGATTACGAATTTTCCGCCGGCGTTTTTTACCGAAGTAAAAGCTCCGATTAGCATCCCCAAACCTGTACTATTCATAAATTTTACGCTTCCGAGGTTTACGATAATATTCTTCTTTCCTTCGGCAAGATACTCTTTAATTAATTCATGAAATTTCTGAGTGTCGGGACCTCCGATAACGTTTCCTTTAATTTCAATTTCTATTGCGTTGTAGTGTTCTTTAGTCTTAAATTTCATTCCCTACTCCTATGATTGTATTTGATTTAACAATTAAGAAAATTAAATAGTATATATTTTATAATCAAATTATTTTTAATTTATTTATATTTGATTTGCCTAATAAAGAGACGCAGGAATCAATTTTATGTTCAGTTTTAAACCTTTATTAAAATAAACCGTCTATTGCTTTGCTCGAAGAAAAAAACAATTTAAATATTGATAATGAAAACGAAAAAGATTTTGAGCTTATTCGATTATTTAATAATGGGGATGAAAGCGCATTTACAAAATTAATAATGCGCCACAAAGAGAAAGTGAAAAACTTGTGTTACGTAACTCTCGGCGATTCCGATAGCATTGACGATATTATGCAGGATGTTTTTATCAATGTTTATAAGCATCTTGATTCCTTTAGATTTGAAGCTAAATTTTCCACATGGCTTTACAGAATTACCGTAAATAAATGCCGTGATTTTTTGAGGAAGAAAAAAGTCCGCTCGGTCTTTGTTCCGATTGACAATCAATATAATCTCCATACCCAAAATCCCAGATTAGATAGAGAACCGGATTTGCCTCATTTGCTTAATGCGGCAATTGAGCGATTACCGGAAAAGCTAAGGCTGCCTTTAATTATGCGGGATGTTGAAGGATTCAGCTATAAGGAAATTGCCGATAAACTACAGCTCGAAATCGGAACAGTTAAATCGCGAATTTTTCGGGCGAGAGAAACACTGAGAGCTTTATTGGAACCGTATCGTCAAGATAGGTTGTAGTATGTCGAAGGAAAAGATTAAGAATTTTTATAATTTGCATCTTTTTGAAAAAGCGGTAGGATTTTCCGTTGTTTTTATTATTTATAAATTCTTGTTCCCGATTCAGGAAACCCCTTTTACCGTTGCGGTAAACGAAATTTTGGCAATTCACCTGCTTTATTTTTGGATGAAATATCTTCCCGGAAAGATTAACGTTTCTCGTAAAATTATTCCTAAGATTTATCAGAATATTTTTTATCAAACACTCCTTCTGCTTCTTGTTTCATTACTCTTTCTGAATATTAATTCAGGCTTCAAAGTTTACGGAGTCAGCTTCCTTCATGAAGCAGTCATGCTCTTTATTTCTTCAATTTTTCTGGTATTAATTATTAATATCTTCGCCGGTTTGAGTAAGCTTTTTTATTATAAACAGAAACATAGCGCTGTAAGTTATTTTAGAGTGATGGCAATTTTTGCTGTTATCATAGGAGTTATGAATGCATTTGATCCGTTTTTTAACTCTGCCGTAAAAGCCGATAACGGATTGTACAGAGTTTTTTCTCTCGGATATTTAATCGGGTGGAAAAATGATTTTGAGAATGTCTTTCAGATTGCACTGATTATAATAGTTGTTGTAAATGCTTTTAGGGTTTCTTGGATTGCAATTCTTAATAAGAAACAGAAGAAAACTTTAGTCGGACTTTCCTTTATTCTCTCGATAGTTTTTGCCGTTCTTGTTGTGATGTTTTTCGAAAACAGTAAAATCACAAAAACGGCTTATCTTTTTTCACCTACTATTTTTATTGCTTCTGCAACGGTTTTGCTTTACGGCGCGGTTTATTCCACCGTAGTTTTTTTTACGGCGGTTTTTCACATCCCGACAGCGGAGGAAGCCGATAGAAAATCCGCCGAGTACTCATCTTTATTGGAGTTCGGCGGGATGATGTCCCGAATTTGGGATTTTGAAGATCTGGCGGAAACAATTTTAAAACTATCTAAAAAATTATCGAAAGCCGATTCCGTTTGGTTTGTAATGAAAAAGAAGGAAACGGAAATTTTTACTTTGGGAATTACGGAAGAGACGGCAGAGTTGTTTTCTACGAAATTTTTAGGAACTAAGAGAGCGGAATCTCCCGTTTTAATTAGAGACGTTTCCGTTTCAAAACAAAAATATTTTAGAGAAGTTTTAGTAAACCCGATAAAAATAAAGGGGAAGCAAATCGGATATTTGTTCACGGCTTTTAAGGAAAGAGAAGAGACCGACGAAGACCTTATTAAAACAATCTCCGATTTGATGGATTATGTTGCTCTCGCAATTGAAAATTCCGAACTTGCGAAAAAATCGATTGAGAATGAGAGAATGGAAAAGGAACTTGAATTGGCGCGTGAAATTCAGATGAAAATTATTCCGCGTGAACTTCCTGTTGTTGAAGGGATTACGATTGAAGCGAGGTTTATTCCTGCGTTTGAAGTAGGCGGGGATTATTACGATTTTTTCAATTTCGGTGGAAAAAGAGTTTTCGTAATTGCCGATGTTTCGGGCAAGGGAATGGAAGCCTCCTACATTATGGCGGAAATGAAAGGAGTGCTTGAAACTCTTTCCGCCGTAACCTCGGATTTGCGTGAAATGATTATTAAAGCTAATGAAATTTTTGTGAAGCGGTTAGAGAAAAAGCATTTCATAACGGCTGTTTTCGGAGAAATTGACGAGGGAAAAAGTGAACTGAAATATTTCCGTCTCGGACAGAATTTCCCGCTATTACTCAAAGAAAACAGCGCTGAATTTATTCACAGTTCGGGATTAGGATTGGGAATAACGGATTTGGAAAAATTTACACTTAATCTCGACGAAGTAACGATTAATTTAAATGAGTGCAAAAGAGTTCTTTTTTACACCGACGGTATCCCGGAAGCAAAAAATCAAAGTAATGAGGAATTCGGTTATGAAAGATTTTCAAATATTGTTCGTGATACGGAAAACGAAGATGCGGATAAAGTTATGGAACAAATCGTAACTGAATTAAGTCTATATTCTCAACAGCAAATGCAGTCGGATGATATAACCATTTTAATGTTTGAAAAAATAAAAGAAACGGAGAGATAGATGGAAGGGTTTGGAACTAAAATAAGCGATGTTGATGGAAAGGTTGTGCTTTCCTTAAGCGGGACTCTCGATGCCCATACAACCGGAGAATTGGAGCGAGTGTTCGAGGAGCTTATTTCCCAAGGGAAATATAAAATTGTGGTAGATTTTGCCGAACTAAACTATATCAGCAGCGCGGGATTAGGCGT